>JADMJR010000098.1 GCA_018780365.1 Acidovorax sp.
GTGGCGAACATCTTGGGGTAGTCCGTCTCCATGCTGAAGTTCAGCGCGTACTGCATGCCGGGGATGGCGGTAAACGCCGCCACAGTGGATGGAGGCGAGGTGAAGATGAAGGCCACCGCACCCGCATCGCGCGTCGCGGGCGAGCCAAAGTGCCACGACGCAAAGTTGGCGCCCGCAATGCCGGGGTCAAACCAGGTGCCCGTGTACAGCGCTTCGCCCTTGCTGTTCTTGGGGCCCGCAAAGATGCTGGCCAGCACGCTCTTTTGCTCGCTGGTGATGCAGGAGCCGTCGCGCGCGCCGGTGCAGGTGGGCACGTCGGCCTGCAGGTTGAAGGCGGTCTGGCAGGCGGCCACGTCGTTGACCTGACCGTCAGCCACGCCGTCCAGCGCGTCGCACTTGGCGACGATCTTGCTGCTGATGAGCTTGAACTCGGCCGGTGTCACGGCGGTGTTCAGGTCGGGCAGGCCGGTGGTTGCGTCCTTGGTGGAGACCTTGGCGTACTGCTGGGCCTTCCACAGCTGGGTGGTGGCAGCCTTGGGCAGGTGAAAGCCGGGGTTGCCCGCCAGGATGCCGTCGTACTGGTCGGCATAGCGCGACGCGCCCACCATGGCGTGGCGGCCGCCGTTGGAGCAGCCGGCCAGGTACGAGCGGTCGGGGGCTTTGCCGTAGGCGCTCTTGATGAGGTTCTTGGCCATGGGGGTGAGCGTGCCCACTGCCTGATAGCCGTAGTCCAGCCGGGCTTGTGGGTCCACGCCAAAGAACGGCGTGGGTGCGCCGTGGCCCGCATCGGAGCTGAGCACCGCAAAGCCTTGCACCAGCCCGGGGGCTACGGGTGCGGCGCCGCTCACCGAGCCCAGTGCGACCACCACGCTGCCATCCAGGCCGCCATTGGCCTGGTGCAGAAAGCGCCCGTTCCAGGCCACGGGCATGCGGATCTCAAAACCGATGGCGTAGCTGGCTCCGTCTACGGTGCTGGTGCGCTCCTTCATCTTGCCTTTGACGAGACAGTGCGCGGGTGCCTGGGTGGTGAAGTTCTGCAGCGTCAGCGGGCCCTCGGGCACCAGTTCGGACGAGGTGATGCGCGTGTCGGGCAGGGCCAGGGTGTTGACCAGAGTGGTGCAGGCCTGAAGGGTGGCGGGGGTGGCGGCCGTGAGCTGGGGCGGGGCATTGTCGGACGATCCCCCTCCGCAACCGACCAGCAGCGCCACCGGCAGGGCCGACAGGGCGAGAGGGTGCAAGCGCATTCTTCTTTTCGTACTGTTCATGCTGTTGTCTCCATTTTTTTGAGGCGCAAGGAAACCCGCAGCGTGGCCTCAACACGCTGTAGGAGATGGGGTGGTGGGGTAACTTTTTTGCTACAAATTCAGTAGCTAATGGTGCTTATCCATCAGGCGGTAGCGGCCATTTTTGGCTTGATTTCCAGCGCCTGGGCAATGCGCTGGCGCAGCATGGCGGCGCGCATCTCGAACTCGGGCAGCACCCACTGGGCCAGTGCCTGGGCCGGGGTGCTCCAGCGTTCGGGAGCCTGGGTCGGCTCGCTCCCCCGCTTGCCTTGGGCCACCGCGCCGATCTCGCCCCAGGCCCAGTCCAGCAGCACCAGCGCCACGGCGCGCAGGTAGTCGTCGGCCACCCAGTAGGGCAGTTCGGGGTCGGTCTGCGCGGCAATCGCCAGCGTTTGTGTGATCTCGACCAGCGCATGGCGGCGCGCGCTGGCAGCAGGGCTGGGCGCTGCGCCGGGCAGCGTAGCCAGCAGCGCCGCCAGGCCCTGGCCGCCGTCGGCCAGCACCTTGCGCACCAGCAGGTCAATCGCCTGGATCTCGTTCGTGCCCTCGTAGATCATGGCCACGCGCGCGTCGCGCACGATCTGCTCGATGCCCCATTCGCTCACGTAGCCATGGCCACCAAACACCTGCAGGCAGGCACTGGCGCCGTGAAAGCCCTGGTCGGTGAGTGCCGCCTTGAGCACGGGCGTGACCAGCGCGCACCAGCGCTGGGCGGCGGCGCGCTCGCCCGCGTCGGTGCTGTGTTTGGCCACGTCGAGCTGCAGGGCGGTGTGGTAAGCCAGCACGCGCCCGCCGTCGATCCAGGCGCGCTGCGTGTGCAAGATGCGGCGGATGGCGGGGTGGTCGTGGATGAGGCTGGTGTCTTTGGCGCCGGGGGCGCGCATCTGGCGGCGCTCTGCCGCGTAGGCGCTGGCCTTTTGCCATGCGGCCTCCAGCAGGCCGATGCCTTGCAGGCCCACATGCAGGCGCGCGGCGTTCATCATCACGAACATGGCGTTCAGGCCCTTGTTCGGCTCGCCCACCAGCCAGCCGGTGGCGTCGTCAAAGCGCATCACGCAGGTGGGGCTGCCGTGCAGGCCCATCTTTTCTTCGATGCGCTCGCAAACGATCGCATTGCGGGTGCCATCCTGAAGCACCTTGGGCACGAGGAACAGCGACAGCCCCTTGGGGCCCGCCGGTGCATCGGGCAAGCGCGCCAGCACCAGGTGCACGATGTTGTCGGTCAGGTCGTGTTCGCCGCCAGAGATAAAAATCTTGCTGCCGTTCACCCGCGCGCTGCCGTCGGGCTGCAGCACGGCGCGTGTGCGCACCAGGCCCAGGTCGCTGCCAGCGTGGGCTTCGGTTAGACACATGGTGGCCAGCCATTCGCCGGTGGCGACCTTCTCCAGGTACTGCGCCTTGAGTTCGTCGCTGGCGTGGTGCTTGATGCACTCATACGCGCCATGCAGCAGGCCGGGCGCCATGGTCCAGCCGTGGTTGGCACCGGCCAGCCATTCAAACAGCACACATTCGAGCACCGCAGGCAGGCCCTGGCCGCCGTCCTCGGGCGCGCAGGCCAGTGCGGGCCAGCCGCCTTGCCAGAAGGCCTGGTAGGCGTCGCGGAAGCCGGGTGGGGTATGCACCTGGCCTGCGTCAAACCGGCAGCCCACCTCATCGCCCGTGCGCTGCAGCGGCGCCACGGCGCTGTCCACAAACTTGGCGGCTTCCTCCAGCACCTGCGCTGCCAGCTCGCCATCGGTATCGGCAAATGGCGCCAGCGCCTGCCACCGTGCAGGGGCCTGCAGCACCTCGGTCAGCAGGAACTGGATGTCGGTGAGTGCCTGGCGTGCTTGCATGGGGTGCTCTTGATTTAATAGCTGTTAACGCTTAATGGACGCGCGGTAACGGCTGTTTTCTTTCAAATTTCGCCGGAAGAAACCGGGGGGCGGTGTGCGCCCTGGCTTCGACAGGCTCAGCCCGAACGGGTGGAAGGGGCGCCGCGCCCTGCGTTGTGCTCCCGGCTGCAAACACTGGCGCAGCCCGGGCCAGCGCCACCGTGGAGCTGGCCTTGCCAGGCCACGGGTGGCGTCTCCCCCTCAGGGGGAAGCGGCGAAGCCGCTCAGGGGGAATCAAGACTCTGCGGTGAAGCCAATCTTCTTGATCAGCGGGCCCCAGCTGTCGTACTCGGCCTTCTGCCAGCGCGCCTGCTCTTCGGGGGTGGAGCCGTGCGGCATCAGGCCCACGATGGCCAGGCTGTCGATGACCGACTTTTCCTTCAGCGCGG
>JADMJR010000069.1 GCA_018780365.1 Acidovorax sp.
AATTCGATGGCGAAGTCGCGGTCGCTCACGGCGTCCAGGCTGTTCTGGCACACCACGGGAGCCCCGTTCGCATCCACCATGCCCAGCGTCTTGGCCACGCGCTCCCGGTCCAGCGGGTAGGTGGTGCCGGCCAGGGCCGCGCTGCCCAGCGGCAGCACGTTGGTGCGGCGGCGCACGTCGGCCATGCGCTCGGCATCGCGCGCAAACATCTCCACATAGGCCAGCATGTGGTGGCCAAAGCTCACGGGCTGCGCCACCTGCAGGTGGGTGAAGCCGGGCAGGATCACCTCGACGTTCTGTTCGGCCACGTCGACCAGCGACACCTGCAGTTCTTTCAACAAATCACCAATCAGGTCGATCTCGCCGCGCAGCCACAGGCGCACGTCGGTGGCCACCTGGTCGTTGCGGCTGCGGCCGGTGTGCAGGCGCTTGCCGGCGTCGCCCACGAGCTGGGTCAGGCGTGCCTCGATGTTCAGGTGCACGTCCTCGAGGTCGAGCTTCCACTCGAAGGCACCGGACTCGATTTCGGCGCTGATCTGGGCCATGCCGCGCTGGATCGAGGCATGGTCCTCGGCGCTGATGATGCCCTGGGCGGCCAGCATGTCCGCATGCGCCAGGCTGCCGGCGATGTCGGCCTGCCACAGGCGCTTGTCGAAGAACACGCTGGAGGTGTAGCGCTTGACCAGGTCGCTCATGGGCTCGGAAAAGAGCGCCGACCAGGCCTGGGCCTTGGTGTCGAGCTGGTTGTGGGACGGCGCAGAGTCAGCGCTGGTGGCTTGGGCTTTGGACATAGGAGGGCAATAATCCGGAGGTTCAGACACCCGGACAACCCGGGCGCCGCAATGCAAAACACGCAAATTTTATCGACCCAGCCCCCGCTGCCGAATTCTGCCCTTCCAGAAGGCCCTGTGCGCAGCGTGCGGGCCGCTGCGGGCGCTGGGCCGGGCGGCCAGCCGCCGCGCGGTCGGGCGCTGGTGTTCGACGCCTGCCAGGTCGGCGTGGTGCTGCGGGCCGTGCTGTTTGTGGAGCTGGTGGTGGGCGTGGGCGCCATGTTCGGGGCGGGCCACCCCGTGGAATGGCTGGCCACCCTGGCACTGCTGACGGGCGGCGCGCTGCCCGCCACACTGCTGTGGCTGGTCACGGCCTGCAGCCTCAAGACCGTGCTGCAGCGCCTGACCACCGTGCAGCAATACGTGGCGGGTGTGCTGCTGGGCGCGCTGGCGGGCGCCTATGCCTGCGGCATGCTGGCACTGGTGGCCCAGCCCGCATCGCCGCCCTGGCTGGCCAGCGCCGCCACGGGCGCCTTGCTGGCGGCCATGCTGGTGGCGGCGCTGGTGCTGCGCGCGCGGGGCCGCACGCCCGCAGCCACCACGGCGCGCCTGACCGAGCTGCAGTCGCGCATCCGCCCGCACTTTTTGTTCAACACCCTCAACAGCGCCATCGCCCTGGTGCGTGAAGAACCGGCCAAGGCCGAATCGCTGCTGGAGGACCTCTCCGACCTGTTCCGCGTGGCCCTCATCGAGCAGGGTGAATCGACCACGCTGGCCGAGGAGATCACGCTCGCGCGCCGCTACCTTGGCATCGAGGAGGTGCGTTTTGGCAAACGCCTGCAGGTGCAGTGGAACCTGGACCCCCGCACCGACAGCGCCCGCCTGCCCCCGCTGCTGCTGCAGCCGCTGGTGGAAAACGCCGTCAAACATGGCGTGGAGCCCAGCCCGCGCGGCGGCAAGCTGCGGGTGCTGACCGAGCTGCGCGGCAGCCGTGTGGTGGTGCGCATCACCAACACCCTGCCCCCCAAGGAAAAAAGCCGCAGCGGCAGGGACGACGACCACACCACCAAAGGCCACGGCATCGCGCTGGCCAATGTGCGTGCGCGCCTGGCGCTGCTGCACGATGTGCAGGGCGAATTCACCGCTGGCGTGCAGGACGGCCTGTACCAAGTGCGCATCACCCTGCCCGCCACCGACCTGAAGCCGCGCTCGCGCCTGCCCACCCGCCACCGCAACGGCCCCCGGGGCAACGCCCGCCGTGGCGCCATGCCCTCTGCAGACTCCACCCCCACCGACGACCATGAATATCCTCATCGTTGATGATGAAACGCTGGCGCGCAGCCGCCTGCGCACCCTGCTGTCCGACTGCGCCGACACCGTGCGCTGCACGGTGGCCGAAGCCTCCAACGCGGCGGAAACCCTGGCGCTGCTGAGCCCCACGGGCGGCCGCGCCTTCGACCTGGTGCTGCTGGACATCCACATGCCCGGGCAGGACGGCCTGGCCCTGGCCCATGCGCTGCAGGCCCTGCCCCAGCCCCCCGCCGTGGTGTTTGTCACAGCCCATGCCGACCACGCCGTGAGCGCGTTCGAGCTGGACGCGGTGGACTACCTGACCAAACCCGTGCGCCGCGAGCGCCTGCAGCAGGCGCTGGCCAAGGTGCAGCGCGGCACCCGCAGCCCCCTGCACGCCTCCGCCCCCAGCGTGCCCGAAGGCGAAACCCTGCTGATCCAGGACCGGGGCCGCACCGAGCGCCTGCCCCTGGCCGAGGTGCTGTACTTCAAGGCCGAGCAAAAGTACGTGACCGTGCGCACCACCACGCGCAGCTACATCATGGATGGCTCGCTGAGCGACATCGAGACCAAGTTCGCTCCGCGCTTCATGCGCATCCACCGCAATGCGCTGGTGGCCCGCCGCGCCATGCGGGCACTGGAAAAACACTACGACCCCGAAGAGGGTGAGGGCTGGGCCGTGCGGCTGCAGGGCTCGACCGAACTGCTGGCCGTGTCACGCCGCCAGGTGGCGGCGGTGCGGGAAGAGTTGGCACGCTGAGTCAAAACAGCCCCACGCCGCACCGTCTTCCTTGAAGTTGCCAGTTTCACGGTGACGGCAGAGCGCTGCCTCCGGCCCGCGCAAAGCTTGAGAATCTGCTGCTTCACTCGCCCAGCACCGCATCACCATCGGCCCGCTGAAGGAGGACATTGGCCGAAGCGGCATGCGCGGGCCCGTCAGGGAAGTCGATACCCGCGGATCTTGTACCTTGAAGGCGCAGCGGCACACGACTCGCTCCGCATCTCTCGGCAACTCCGATGTGCCACTGATTTCCGCAGCAGCACCTGGTTATCGCGCTCCGGTGGTAGAGGAGCGGAACCGGCTTGGGCGGACTCCCGCCATCTTGCGCATCAAGCGGCGCAACGCCGTTGCGTCCCCGTATCCGACCTGCTCGGCGACGTTCTCGATGGTCATTCTGCTTGTCTCGATCAGCATGCGGGCATGGTTCAGCCGAATGCTCTGTACCAGCGCCGAGGTGCTTTTCCCGGTCGCGGCCTTCACGTGCCGCGAAAGGGTTCGCGTTGACATGGCAAATTCGTCTGCCAGGAAAGCCACCGTCACGGGCCCTGGCAAAGTGGCGTGAACCTTTTCGGTCAATCTGGCGATCAAATCGTTGCCGCTGGAGAGCAAGGTCGGCAAGATAAACGGCGACTGCGCCTGGCGGCCATCAATCAGCATTACACGGCTGACTGCTTCCGCCAAGGCGGATCCCAGCCTGGCGCGCAGCAGGTGAAGCATCAGGTCCGTTTGCGCCAATGCCGCACCCGCAGTGGTAATGGAGCCATCGATGCATACCATGCGATCTGCATCCACGACACAGCGAGATTCAAGCTGGCGCAGCTCGGCAGCCAGCCACCATGACGTCGTCACCCTGTGTCCGACCAATAAATCTGCGGCCTGCAACAAAAAGACGCCGGTGCACGATGCGGCCACCGGCCCGCCGCTGCGGCCATGGGCCTTGAGGGCCCGTATCGCGCTCTTCGCCTCATCGCTTTGCAAACGCATTGCAACCTCACTTCCACGCTGCACGCCCAGGCCTGGAACTATCCATGTGGATCGATCGCCACGATTTCTTCTGGGTATCGGACTGGTCTCGATGTGCAGGCCGCTACTGAGCGGCACAAGACCGCCGCGGGGAGACACCACGCGCCACTTTGGGAAAGCCACATTCGCGCGTGTCGCCATGGCAACTGCAGCACTCAACACATCCAGGGTGATCGCGACACTGGCCGCATAGGTTCCTGGAAGAACCAGGATAGTGAAATCGTGCATGGGCAGAAATGGCCTGAAACATGTCAAAACAGACACTGCCAGTCTATCAAGACTACCTGTCCAATTGCACTCATTCCCCGTCCACAGAGCCATTGATGCCTAACATCCTTCTGAAAATTCCACGAGGTTGTTTTCAACCTGCCGCGCGATCCGCGCTGGTTCAAAAGATCAACGACGCCGCCGCTGCGGCTGAAGGAATTCCTGCCGATCCAAGAAAGCGATCCCTGTGCTGGGTTGTCGTCGAGGAGGTGGAGCAGGGACTGTGGACTTGTGGCGCTGTGGATGTGGCGACCCAAATCCTCCCCTGCATCGCCATCGTCTATGTACCGGCTGGCGTGCTGGACGCGACCACAAGGTCCAGTTACGTCCGGGCGATCCACGGCGCCTTCAAAGACGCTGCATCGCCGGATGACAGACGCGCTCTGGCAACCTCGGTCATCCTTCAGGAGGTGGAGGATGGGGCCTGGGGGGTGAACGGCGCCATCTGGACTCTGCCCACCTTTGCCAGGGTTGCTGGGTTTGAGCACCTGCAGCACTTGGTAGCCGCCCAATGAAGCACACGGGGTTTTCAATCGCTCAAGGGCCACATTCAACACAAAGTGTGAATAACGGCTTCACAGTCAGCAGATTGTTTCCGCAATACCTGCGCCAGATACTCCGGCGAACCTCTTCATCGTTCAAAGGAACACCATGCGCAACCCACTCACCACGCTCATTGCCCGCGCCGCAGAAGTCACCACCACCGTGCCTCCGCGACCAGCCTTCTTGCGGCACTGCGTCTTGGCGCTGGTGGCGGCCGTCGCGGCCGCAGGTTCCTTCAGCGCACATGCACAAGCTTTTCCCACCAAGCCCGTCACCTTGGTGATCCCGTTTGCGGCCGGCGGACCGACGGATCTGCTGGGGCGCGCGTTGGCGCAGTCCATGGGCGCTAGCCTGGGCCAGGCGGTGATCGTTGAAAACCGCGTAGGCGCTGGCGGAACGGTCGCCTCCGCATATGTTGCGCGTGCCACCAAGGACGGCTACACCCTGCTGCTACACCACATCGGCATGTCCACGGCACCCAGCCTGTACCGCAAGTTGTCTTTCGATCCACTGAAGGACTTCGAGTACCTCGGCCAGGTGGCAGACGTTCCCATGACGGTTATCGGACGCCCCAATTTGCCAGCCAACACCCCGCAGGAGTTGATCGCGTACCTCCAGCGTGAGGGAAAGGCGGTCAATCTCTCGCATGCAGGCCTTGGCGCAGCGTCGCAGTTGTGCGGCATGCTTTTGCAGCAGGCCGTGGGCGCGGAAAGCACAACCGTCCCCTTCCAGGGGACTGCACCTGCTTTGACCGCGTTGATCGGCGGGCAGGTGGACCTCATGTGTGACCAGTCCATGCAGACGGTTCAGCACATCAAGGCTGGCAAGGTGAAGCTTTATGGCGTCACCACCCGCGAACGGCTCAAGCCGCTGCCAGATGCTCCGACGCTGCGCGAAGCCGGACTGAAGGATTTCGAAGTGGTGGTCTGGCATGGCCTCTATGCGCCCAAGGCAACTCCGGCCCCTGTTCTGGCAGCCCTCAACACGGCGCTGAAAGCGGCCTTGAAGGATCCCGCGCTCATCAAACGATTGGATGACGTCGGGGTTCAGGTCGTCAAGGAAGGGTTGCAAACCCCAGAAGCCTTGCACGCACAATTGTCTGCAGAGGTGAATCGCTGGGGGGCACTCATCCGCCAAGCAGGAACTTATGCAGATTGAGACTCAAGGCTTGAGAGTGACATCGGGCCAAGAACTGCACATTTGGAACACGGCGCCATAGACATCTTTCGTCCAGACCGGTGTTTCGCACCCAGCCCAGGCCGCTGAGCGACGGGACAAGGACCCGTCGTTCGCTGGAGTGGGAACCCCCAGGGCCTAGCCCGGATGCACAGGGCACGGCTCCAGGCCCAGAGGCGCGAATGGGGGACGTTCTGAACAGTTTGACCCCTGTGCTGAGGACCGGGATGTTCCACACCATCTTCACGAGACAAGAAAAATGATTTCCATTAGAAGTGTGTTGTTGGTTTGTATCGTTGCGGCCGTCGCGGCAATGTTGCCTGGCTGCCGCCAAAGCTTGCCTCCCGTCCAGTCCGCAACGGTTACTTTCTGGAAAAACGGGAAGGTGGAGATTTCCGAGCAGCAGCTGACGCCCGAGCAGATAACCCAGATCAGCGATTGGCTGCGAAATCATTCATGGGGTTGGCACCCTGTGACTGCAACCTACCGGCCGGAAACCGTTCTCCGGGTACTGCATTCCGATGGCTCACTGACATCCATCAACATCACGGGATCCGTGATCGTGGTCGGTCAAAAGCAGCGCGATCTGTCGAGACCAGAACGCCAGGAGCTGCACTCGATATTGGGTTTGAACCACGGCGCGGACAAGACCTGGACGGGGGTGCAAGGCCAGCGCCGAAGCTTGCATCCATATGGGTTGCAACACGCGCTCCATATGCCCGGAAGCACCATCCACGGAAACCTGCGTGCCTTGCGGTATCCAGTGCAGCCGATTTGCCGCACCGCTCTGTAGCAGAGCGCACCACGACCGGCGCGTAGTCCATCCAGAAAGGTCAATGACCATGAAACCCATTCCACTCTTCCTTGGCGCAACGCTTCTCTTGCTGATCGGCCTGGTAGGGCTTTTGGCCCTGGCTGTGCCCGAACTGCGAGCGCATCTGACCCCGCATTGGGCTGTTGCGGCTTCTTCTGCATCGCTTGTTCTCACGGGCTTCGGCCTGTTGCGCCAACGCAGATGGGCGCTGTTTGTATTCCTCGCATGCTGGGGCGGCCAGACCCTGGTCGTGCTTGCCTCAGGCCAACCGGTGTATTGGGGCTCTGGGCTTGTCGGCCTGGTGCTTGTTGTCAGTCTCTGCACCGTCTATTGGGAACAACTCCAATAGTGCAGTTGCTGCGTCGGACTACGGCACTGATCGACACGCCCATCCAAAGAGCGCCACGCATCCCACCATGAGCCACCTGTTCACATTTCCACTCCGGGGTTGCATCTCGCTGTCCTTGGTGCTTGCAGCCCTGCTGGGTCTGGCGGCCTGTGGCCAGCCCACCGTGTCCGACCGCATTGGCGAGCAGGCCCGCAACAACGGCACGGTGGACATGGCCCGGGCGGCCGAATTTGCATGGACGCAGGTGCGCATCTACACCCCCTACAGCACCCGGCAAGCTGTCTGCAAAGACCTGGGCGATTTGGCGCCTGACTGCCCGAAAGAATCCCCCGCCAGCGTGGCGGAAGGCGAGTTTCTCCTCGTGTTCATCAACGAGGGGAGAGGGGCACGGTACGAACCGCACCGCCGCAGCAATGGCAATTTTTTGAGCCACACCGGCGTGCTGACCTTGCAGCGCGACGCGGCCGTGCTGGATGTGGTGCCGTCCAGATCATCACGCCAAGGCAGCGCCTTCTACCTGAGGCCCAGGCCCCCCGCTTCGCGCTGACGGGGGCTGCGCATTGCGCAGTGGCGATTCACCGTCAGTGCGCGTGCGCCGCCCCGCTCACCAGCGTGACGATCACCATGCCTGCGATCAGCCAGGCGATCTGCGCGATGGTCTCGCGTGCCGTGAGGCGTTTTTGCAGTTGGGGGATCAGGTCGGCCAGCGCCACATACACAAAACTGCTCGACGCCACGGCCAGGAAGTAGGGCAAGAAGTCCTGCAGCTGCCCCACCAGGAAGTAGCCCACCACGCCGCCCAGCGCCGTCACGGCGCCCGCCAGGGACACCTTGATGATCGCCATTTGGCGGTTGGGGCTGCTTTGGCGCAGCACCACCAGGTCGCCCATGTGGTGGGGCACCTCGTGCGCCAGCACCGACACGGCAGCGATCACGCCCAGGCGGATGTCGGCCATGAAGGCCGAGGCGATCAGGATGCCGTCGCCAAAACAATGCACGCTGTCGCCGGTCAGCACCGCCCAGCCGCCCGCGCGCGGGGCATGGTGGTGGTGCGCATGGCCATGGCCTTCTTGGCTGGCATGGCCGGTATGGGAGTGCGCGTGGCCATGGCCGTGGGCATGGTCGTGTGGGGCGGGTTCGGGGTGGCTGTGCTCATGCCCGTGGTGCCACAGCTCGGCCTTGTCGAGCAGAAAAAAGAACACCAGGCCCACCAGCAGCGTGGCAAACAGGTCGTGTGCACCGGCCTGGCTCTCGAACGCCTCGGGCAGCAGGTGCATGAAGGCCGTGGCCAGCAGAGCACCTGCGGCCAGGCTTAGCAGGTGCTGCGGGCCCACGCTGTCGGCCCGCCCGCCCAGGCCCAGCCGCATCAGCAGTGCGGCCAGCCACACGCTGCCAATGCCCGCGGCCAGGGTGGCCAGAATGATCGCTACCAAAGTCATAGCTTCTTACGCTTTATAGATAAGCCCTAGGGCCTATTTTCTTTCAAATACCACACCCCGGATACGAGATGAAAAAAGCCGCCCCGGGTGTGGGGCGGCTGCGGTCATGTCGGCCTGCCACGCTGTGCGTCAGGGCCGGGCTCGGTCACACCGGATCAAACCACGCCATGGGCCTTGAACCAGGCCAGTGCCCGCTTCCAGCCGTCCTCGGCCGCTTCCTTGCGGTAGCTCGCGCGGTAGTCGGCATGGAAGGCATGGGGCGCATCGGGGTACACCACAAATTCCGACGCCTTGGCCTGCGGCGAGCCACCGGCCAAGGCAGCTTTCATCTTATCAACCGTGTCAAGGGGGATGCCGGTGTCTTTGTCGCCATACAGACCCAGCACCGGCGCCTTGAGGATGGGCGCGATGTCCACAGGGTGCTTGGGCGTGAGCTCGCTCGCCTGCCCCACCAGCCGGCCGTACCAGGCCACGCAGGCCTTGACGGGGCCATGCGCCGCATACAGCCAGGCGATGCGGCCGCCCCAGCAAAAGCCGGTGACACCCACGCGTGTTGCGTCGCCACCGTTGGCCGTGGCCCATTGCACGGCACCGTCCAGGTCGGCCATCACCTGGGCATCAGGCACCTTGGACACCACTTCGGCCATGAGCTTGGCGATCTCGGTGTAGGTGGCGGGATCGCCCTGGCGCGCATACAGCTGCGGCGCAATCGCCAGATAACCCGCTTTGGCAAAACGGCGGCAGGTATCGGCGATGTATTCGTGCACCCCAAAAACTTCCTGGATCACCAGCACCACCGGCAGCCCCGTCTTGCCCGCCGGCGCGGCGCGGTAGGCAGGCACCTTGAAGCCGTTGACGGTAAAGCTCACTTCGCCGGCCGTCAGTCCGTCGGCTGGCGTGGCAATGGCCGTCTGGGCCATGATGGGTGCGGCTGCGGCGGCATAACCGAGGCCCAGCGCTGCCTGCAGCGCGGTGCGGCGAGTGGCGCCCGCGTCGGTGGTGCGGCCGGGTAGCAAGGCCTGGGCATCGGCGTGGAGGTCGTCATTGAACATGGGGTTTCTCCAGGGAAAAAGGGTTGGGCGGAGGAAAACGCGAGCACCGCAGTCTAGTGCAGTGTTTCACACGGTGCAGCAGGTGGGAAAACCTGCGGATTTGCCGCCCTGGTGAGGCACGAACCCCAGCGTGATCGGTGGGTATCGCGCAGACTTGCAGCAGCACCGGGGCGGCAAGGGCACGGTTTTATGTGCCCCATGGCGTGAAACACTGCCCCCGGGGCCTATTCCGCCGGTTGGCAGCCCCACCCCGGTGGAGCCCCTTCGGAGGGCTGGCCGATGGGGTTCAACACGCCCCTCGGGGTTTACCGCAGCGCTGCATTTTTCGGTTACCGGAAATCCGAGAGCGCTGCTAGACTTTCTGCGAACGGCCCGGCGTCTGCCGCGTGGCCGGCCCCCTCATCCCCTTTGCAAGCCAGGTAACCCAGCCCTTTCGATCCTAGCGACTGCCTCATCGCATGCACCGCACCACAACCCCCACCCTGCCCCGCGGACACCTGCTGGCGTTGCTGGTGGCGGGGTTGTGTGGAGCGGGCGGCCTGGCGCTGCTGGCCTGGGCACTGGCCAGCCGGTCCCTCGACCTGACCCTGCGCATGGCGTCTACGGCTGCGGCCATCGGCCTGGTGGCCAGCGCGTTGTTGTCCTGGTGGCTGGCACGGCAGGCGCAGGCGCTGCGCGCAAGCACCCGCGAGGCCCAGGCAGCAGCGCACCGCGCAGGCATCCAGCTGTCGGCCACCCTGGACATCCTCCCAGACGGGCTGGCCATCTATGACGCCGATGACCGCCTCGTGCTGTGTAACGCCCAGTACCGGGAGGTGAACACCGGCACCTCGATGTCCCTCGACTACGGCACGCGGTTTGAGGATGTGCTGCGCCGCGCCGCCCGGTCGGGCCACATCGTTGCAGCCCGCCCCGACACCGAGAGCTGGCTGGCCCACCGCATGGCCCGGCACCGCTCGCCGGGCTTGCCCGAGGTGCAGGAAGTCGATGGCGACCGCTGGATGCAAATCACCGAGCGCCTGACCGACGCCGGGGGCGTGGTGGTGCTGCGCACCAACATCACCGACACCGTGCACAGGGAGCGTGCACTCAAACAGGCCCTGCACGACGCCGAACGCGCGGAGCGCAGCCTGCGTGAAGCGGTCAACGCCATGCCCGCCGGGCTGGAGATCTACGACGAGGACGACCGCCTGGTACTGTGCAACGACCAGATGACACGCCTGCGCCCCCACCTGCCGGTGGCCGCCTCGCTGGGCAAAACCTACGAGGAACTGCTGCGCGAAGGCCTGCGCCATGGCATTCCCGCAGAAGCCAGTGGCCAGGAAGAGCTGTGGCTGGCGCATGAAATGGCCATCCGGGGCCACCGGCCCGGCCCCGAGGTGCGCCACTACCCCAGCGGAGCCTGGATGCATATGCACGAAAGCCGCACGCCGTCGGGCATGACGGTGTGTGTGCGCCTGGACATCAGCGACCTGATCGAGCAACGCCACAAGGTGGAGACGGCCCGCCAGGAGAGCCAGCGCATCCGGCAGTTGCTGGAGCGGGCGGTCGAAGCGTTGCCCGTCAGCATCGAGATCTTTGACGAACAGGACCGGCTGGTGCTGTTCAACCAGCAGCTGTCGCGCATGTACCCGCACATGAACTACGCGGAGCACCTGGGCAAGGGTTTTGCCGACATCCTGCGCTACTCGGTAGAACGGGGCCTGATCCCCTCAGCCCAGGGCCGGGAAGAGGCCTGGATTGCCGAACGCCTCTCCGAACACGGCAGCCGGACATCGACCCTGGTACAGCGCCTGGCCGACGGGCGCTGGATCAACATCTACGAAACCCGCACCCCCGAGAACTACGTGGTGGCAGTGCGCCTGGACATCACCGACCTGATCGAGCAGCGCCAGGCCCTGGAAAGCGCCCAGGATGCCGCCCTGCAGGCGCGCGAGCTGCTGCAGGATGCCGTCGAGTCACTGCCGGAGGGCTTTGCGTTGTTCGATGCCGACGACCGGCTGGTGGTGTGCAACGCCCAGTACCGCCGCCTATACCCCATCTCGGCCCCCATGATCGTGCCGGGCAACACCTTTGAGCAAATCGCCCGCTTTGGTGCCGAGCACGGCCAGTACCTGGATGCCGTGGGCAACCAGGAGGCCTGGGTCGCGCAGCGCGTGGCCGACCACCGCGCCGCCAACCATGCCGTGCTGCAGCGCCTGCCCGAGGGCCGCTGGCTGCAGGCCGACGAAAGGCGCACGCCCCAGGGCGGCATTGCCGGCGTGCGCACTGATGTGACCCAGCTGGTGCGCAAGGAGCAGGAACTGGCGGCCGCCAACGCCAAGCTGGCCCTGCTCTCCACCACCGACGGCGTGACCGGCATCGGCAACCGGCGCCGTTTTGACGACCGGCTGACCGCCGAGTGGATGCGCTGCGGCCGGCACCATCTGCCGCTGGCCGCGATCCTGATCGACATCGACCATTTCAAGCTCTACAACGACCACTATGGCCACCTGGCTGGCGACGAATGCCTGCGCCGCGTGGCCCAGCTGCTGCAAAGCAACATCCGCCGGGCAGACGAGGTGGCCGCGCGCTATGGCGGCGAGGAGTTCGTGCTGCTGCTGCCCGACACCCCTTTGGCCGACGCGGTGACGGTGGCGCAGCGCTGCATGGAAAGCCTGCGCACAGCGGCCCTGGCCCACCTGCGATCGCCCACCGCGCCGGTCATCACGCTCAGCATGGGCATTGCGAGTGTCGTGCCACACCCAGAGACCGGGTCTGACACCCTGGTGCAGGCAGCCGATGCAGCCCTGTACCGCGCCAAATACGGTGGCCGCAACCGCATTGAAGTGTTTGACCCGGGCCCATGAACAGGCTGCGGCGCCGCAGACCGCAGGCCACAACGGGCACCTGCAGCGTTTTTGTGCACCGCTCAAAAACCGCCCCGTGTGGCCTTGTTCAACGCCTGCGCCCAGACGAGGGTGAAGCCGGTAGCGCCCATCACGGCCCCGGGCATCGAGGGCAGCGGCACGCGCTATGCCAGCACCAACCGCGCTGCCGGTGGGGACATGGGCGCATGGGCACCTGCAGGCCCTTGCTGCACTGGGTGTGCAAAAGCCCGCCATCCTGCGCCCCATGTGGGTGTGGCAAAGGCAGAGGCAGCCGCTCCTGCTCATGCACCTGGCACGATTTTTTCAAAGAAAATGGCCTTCAGCGCGCTACCACAAATCACTTATAGCTATTAATTTAATAGCTACCTGAAAAATCACCCCGTGACCACCATCACCTTGCCCGCCCTTCGAAGCACCGGCACCGCTACAGCGACATCGACGGCCGCGCTGCCATCGCCGCGCGCCAGCGCAGCAGGTGCGGGTGCTGCTCCCCCGGCTTATGTTTGACCACGCGCGCAAAATCCACCGCCACCACGGCCGTGATGTCAGCCACACTGAAGCGGTCGGTGGCAATGAAGTCGCGGCCTGCCAGGCGCTCGTTCAACAGGGCAAAAAACTGCGCCACCCGCACCAGCCCACGCTCGGCCAAGGCCGGGATCTGCGGGTAGTCCACCGCGCCCGGCAGCGCCCGGTTGGCCATGGCAGGCGCACTGTTGCGCAGCGCCTCGGCAATGGCCAGAAGGCCCTCGAATTCCATGCGCCAGTTCCAGCAGGCGATCTCGGCCTTCTCGGCGGGCGTCTCGCCCAGCAATGCCGGATGCGGATACCGCGCCTCCACATACGCGGTGATCGCCGCGTTGTCTGTCAGCAGCAAACTGTCTTCGGTGCGCAGCGCAGGCACGGTGCACTGCGGGTTGATTTGGCGATACGCCTCGCTCAGTTGCTCGCCATTGCGCAGGTCCACCTGCACGGTGTCGTGGGCAACGCCTTTTTCTGCAAGCAGGATGCGCGCGCGGCGCGGGCTGGGCGCCGTAGCGCAGTCGTACAAAGTGATCATGGCGGCGCCTTGCGAAACACTCATCGGGCGGGTGACGACGAAGAAGAAGCCAACGCGGCAGCTTCGATCTTGTCCTGCGTCTTGTACTCAAAGTCGCTGGCGTCATGCCGCTCACGCAACTGGCTGGCCGGGTCACCGTTGACGCGATTCACCTTGCGCCCCCGCTGCACCGCCGGGCGCTTGGCAATCTGGTCGGCCCAGCGCACCACATGCGTGTATTCGTGCACCTGCAAAAACTCGCCGGAGTTGTAAGCTTGGCCTTTGACCAGCAAGCCATACCAGGGCCAGATGGCGATGTCGGCCACCGTGTACTCGCTGCCAGCCACAAACTCGCTGACGGCCAAGCGCTCGTTGAGCACATCGAGCTGGCGCTTGGCCTCCATTGCGTACCGATCAATCGCGTACTCGATCTTGACCGGGGCATAGGCATAGAAATGCCCAAACCCGCCACCCACAAACGGCGCACTGCCCATCTGCCAGAACAGCCACGACAGACACTCGGCCCGCGCCGCGCCCTCTTTGGGCAAGAAGGCGCTACCAAACTTCTCCGCCAGGTACATCAGGATGGCGCCGGACTCGAACACCCGCACCGGGTTGGCGGGGTCCGTGCGGTCCAGCAGCGCCGGGATCTTGGAGTTGGGGTTCACAGAAACAAACCCACTACCAAACTGCTCCCCCTGGTTGATGCGGATCAGCCACGCGTCATACTCCGCCCCGCTGTGGTCCAGCGCCAGCAGCTCTTCCAGCATGACAGTCACTTTCACACCATTGGGCGTGCCCAGCGAATACAACTGCAGCGGATGGCGCCCTAAGGGCAGTTCCTTATCGTGCGTGGCACCGGCAATGGGCCGGTTGATGCTGGCGAACTGGCCGCCGTTTTCTTTATTCCATTGCCAGATGGCGGGGGGGGTGTAGGGGGTGGGTGTGGACATGCGGGCTCCAGGCCAATAAATCGAAACTAGCGGAGTTGCTAGCGCTTACCACATGAGTCTAGCGATGCGGTTAATTCGCTGCTGGGCTGGAGTAGATGTCCTGCAGAGATGTCTATCTCCAAGACTGAGATGACAGGGCTTCATCTAGAGAGCGCATCCGGATCGGACACGTGGCTGACCACAATCCAGTTGCTTCTGTTGCCAAACCTGGAAGCCGTGAGAGGCGTATCTCGGCCGGAGGTCGCCGGTTGCAGCAACTGAAAACGGCCCCTCAACGCTTGATGTGAGAAGCGCCGGCCAGCTTACTGGGCAGCGCCTATCGACGGGAGGGTTGGGCTTCATTCCGCTCAGCGCTCCATCAGCGTGCGCAGCACACGTTTTGGATCTGCAAGAAAGTTTCTGGTGACTTGAAAATGCTCGGTGTCTTCGTATGCGACCTGTGAGACACCTTCTTTGCTACAGAGATAAATGACCGAGTCTGGATACGCCATGAGGATAGGCGAATGGGTGGCGATGATGAACTGAGAGTGGTCCAGGACGAGGTCATGTATTCGTGCCAAAACAGCGAGCTGTCGCTGCGGAGACAAGGCTGCTTCTGGTTCGTCAAGGATGTAGATGCCCTGGCCTCCGAAGCGCTCCGTCATGAGCGCCAGGAATGACTCGCCGTGTGATTGCTCATGCAATGACCGACCACCATAAGAGTTGATTATTGGGGGCGCGGGAGCTGGCTCGGCATCGAGATTTTCGATTTCCGTTGCGACGTTGAAGAAGCTTTCTGCCCGCAGGAAAAACCCATCTCGAGGTCGCCTAAACCCCTTCGCGATGCGCAGGAATTCATGAAGTTCCGAATGCGATCGTCTCGTGCCGAAGCGGAAATTTTTGGTTCCACCTTCCGCATTGAAGCCGAGAGACACGGCAATAGCTTCAAGCAGAGTTGATTTGCCAGAACCGTTTTCGCCAACGAAGTAGGTCACCTTCGGATGGAGATCAATGCTCTCAAGCGAATGCACTGCTGGGAGACAGAACGGATATCGATCAAATGAATCGACCTTGTCTCGGCGCAATGTGATGCGACTGACGTACTGAGACGAAATCATGACAACCAACGTAATGTGCGCAACACAACCTGCGGGATAAACCGTCCCGAGCAAAGTATTCCGGACACTGATTCCTCCTACTTATGGCTTCGTTAGCGCCACACATTTGTTCCGAGACGGGAGCAGCCAGTTTGTGAATATGTGACTGCGCTCGTAAGTAGCGCTTGCAGTCGCTTGCGGACCTTGCTTGCTAGAGCAAGCTCAATGCGCCTTATCCCAATTAGCCCCCACCCCCACCTCCGCCAGCAACGGCACCTTCAGCGCCGCCACCTCCGCCATCAAGCGCGGGATGTGGGTCTTGAGCCAGTCCACCTCGCCCTCGGGCAGCTCGAACACCAGTTCGTCGTGCACCTGCATGATCATTTGGATGTTGGGCTTGTGCGCGTCCAGTTCCTTCTGAACCGCCACCATCGCCAGCTTGATGAGATCGGCCGCCGTACCTTGCATAGGAGCGTTGATGGCTGCGCGTTCGGCCCCGGCACGGCGGGGGCCGTTGGGTGAGTTGATTTCGGGCAGGTACAGGCGTCGGCCAAACACAGTCTCCACATAGCCCATGGATTTGGCGGCGGCCTTGGTGTCGTCCATGTACTGCTTCACGCCGGGGTAGCGCTGGAAGTATTTGTCGATGTACGCGGCTGCGGCCTTGGTTTCGATGCCGAGGTTCTTGGCCAGGCCAAAGCTGCTCATGCCGTAGATGAGGCCAAAGTTGATGACCTTGGCGTAGCGGCGTTGCTCGCTGGTGACCTGGTCGACCTCCACCCCAAACACCTCGGCGGCGGTGGCGCGGTGCACGTCCAGCCCGGCGTGGAAAGCGTGCAGCAGCGAGTGGTCGCCGCTCAGGTGGGCCATGATGCGCAGCTCGATCTGAGAATAGTCGGCGCTGGCGATCACGCGGCCTGCGGGGGCCACGAAGGCCTCGCGCACGCGGCGGCCTTCGGGGGTGCGGATGGGGATGTTCTGCAGGTTGGGGTCGTTGCTGGACAAGCGGCCTGTGACGGCCACGGCCTGTGCGTAGTGGGTGTGCACGCGGCCGGTGCGTGGCAGCGCCAGCTGGGCCAGCTTGTCGGTGTAGGTGCCTTTGAGCTTGACCAGGCCCCGGTGCTCCAGCAGCTTGGCGGGCAGGGGGTAGTCTTCGGCCAGTTTTTCCAGCACTTCTTCGTCGGTGCTGCGCGCGCCGGTGGCGGTTTTCTTGACCACGGGCATGCCCAGCTTGTCGAAGAAAATTTCGCCGAGCTGCTTGGGGCTGCTCAGGTTGAAGGGCTGGCCTGCGATCTCATACGCCTCGGTCTCCAGCTGCAAGATGCGCTGGCCCAGCTCGTGGCTCTGGTTGGCCAGTGTGGGCGCGTCGATGAGCACGCCGTTGCGTTCGATGCGGTACAGGGCCTCGCTGCTTTGCATCTCCAGCTCGTAGATGAAGCGCAGTTTGTCATCCGCCTGCAGCAGGGGCCACAGGGCGTTGTGCACGTCCAGGGTCTGGTCGGAGTCTTCGCACGAATAGGCGGCGGCTTTGTCCACGGGCACTTGCGCAAACGGGATCTGGTGCGCGCCTTTGCCGCACAGGTCTTCGTAGGTGATGCCTTTGCGGCCGGTGTGGCGCTCGGCCAGGCTGGTCAGGTTGTGGGGCTTGTGCACTTCGAGCACGTAGCTTTGCAGCATGGTGTCGTGCGCGTAGCCCTGCACCTCGATGCCGTGGTTGGCGAACACATGGCGGTCGTATTTGATGTGCTGGCCCAGCTTGTGGTGCTTGGGGTCTTCCAGCCAAGGCTTGAGGCGGGCGAGCACTTCATCCAACGGCAGTTGCGCGGGCGCGTCGGGGCCTTCGTGGCGCAGGGGGATGTAGGCGGCCTCGCCTGCTTGCACGCTGAAAGAGATGCCGACGATTTGCGCGCGCATTTCGTCGAGAGAGTCGGTTTCGGTGTCGATGGCCGCCAGCGGGGCTTTGTGCAGGCGCTCCAGCCACTGGTCAAAGTCGGCCCAGTTGAGGATGGTGTCGTACACCACGGTGCGGTGCTGGGCTTCTTCGGCCACGGTGCTGGCCGAGTGGTCGGCAAACAGATCGCCGCTTTGGCCGGGCATGGCGACGGTGGGAGCTGCGGTGGCGGGGGCCGCTGCACCCTTGATCGCGCTGGCCAGGCCCTTGAAGCCATATTTTTCGTAAAACGGCAGCAAGCCGGTGTTGTCCGGCGCGTCCAGAGTGATGTCGTCAAACGCGGGCAAACCGGGGATGTGGTCGGCCAGCGCGCAATCGGTCTTCATGGTGACCAGCTGACGGCTCAGTGCCAGCTGACCGCTGGCAATCGCCTCACGCAGGTTGTTGCCCGCCACGCCCTTGATGGCGTCGGCGTTGGCAATCAGGTTGTCGAGCGAGCCATATTCTTCCAGCCACTTGGCGGCCGTTTTGGGCCCTACCTTGGTCACGCCGGGCACGTTGTCCACGGTATCGCCCACCAGCGCCTGGTAGTCCACCATCAGTGCGGGCGGCACGCCAAACTCTGCCGTCACGCCCACCACATCGCGGCGCTTGCCGCTCATGGTGTCGATGATGGTGATGTGCTCGTTGACCAGTTGGCTCAAATCCTTGTCGCCACTGGACACAATGACCTCAATGCTCTGTGCGGCCGCCACGTAGGCCAAGGTGGCGATCACGTCGTCGGCCTCCACGCCGGGCACGGCCACCACCTTCCAGCCCAGCAGGTCCACCACCTGGTGGATGGGCTCGATCTGGCTGCGCAGGTCGTCGGGCATGGGCGAGCGCGTGGCCTTGTATTCGGTGTAAAGGGCATCGCGGAAGGTGGGGCCCGAGGCGTCGAACACGCAGACGGCGTAGTCGGCAAGCACCTCTTTGCGCAGCGCCTGCATCATGTTGATCATGCCGCGGATGGCGCCCGTGGCGGCACTGGTCATGTCGCCGGGAACGGCCCGCAGGTCGGGCATGGCGTGGAAGGCGCGGTAGAGGTAGCTGGAGCCGTCCACCAGCACCAGGGTCTTTTTGTCAGTCATGCGGCAATTGTGCACGGCCGGGCCACGCCACGGCGCCTGCCAGGCAGCGCTCTACAATCGCCCCATGCGCGCTGTTCACCTCCTTTTGCTGCTGGGCATGGCCTCCGGCACCGTCTTTGCCCAAACTTCAAGCCAAAACGCCCAGCAGGGCGCTACAGACAAGCGTGAAGCGCTCTCAAATGCAGAGCAACCCTCGGGCCGCACCAACCAGCGCACCGAGCGCATCCAGGTCGAAGACGCGGGCAGCCGGGTGGATGAGCTGCGCGTTGGCGGCCAAACGCAGACGATTTCCGTGCAGCCCAAGGCCGGGAATCTTCCGGGCTACGAAGTGCAGTCGCCCGATGGTGCCCGCAGCCGTGCAGGCAGCAACAGCGGCGCCGAAACCACCACGGCACCCCGCGTCTGGAACGTGCTCAAGTTCTGAGCCCAGGACTGCAGCGCACCACCGCTGCACCCAGCACCGCCGCGTCTTCTCGCGCCCGCCACTTTTTCCCTCATTTTTCGACACCTTCCGAGCGATGGCCGTTTTTACCGAAGTCTCCAACACCGAGGCGCGCGAGCTGCTGCGCCGTTTGCAACTGGGTGAGCTGGTAGAGCTGCGCGGCATCGAGGGTGGCATCGAGAACACCAACTACTTTCTCACCAGCGACCAGGGCGCGTTCGTGCTCACGCTGTTCGAGCGCCTCACGGCCGAGCAGTTGCCGTTCTACCTGTACCTGATGAAGCACCTGGCGCACGGTGGCGTGCCCGTGCCCGACCCGCGCGCCGACAAGAACGGCGACATCCTGCACACCGTGTGTGGCAAGCCCGCTGCGGTGGTGAACAAGCTGCGCGGCAAGAGCCAGCTGGCACCCCAGGGCGCGCACTGCGCTGCCGTGGGTACCATGCTGGCGCGCATGCACCTGGCGGGGCGCGACTACGAACGCCGCCAGCCCAACCTGCGCGGCCTGCCCTGGTGGAACGAGACCGTGCCCGTGGTGCTGCCCCACATCAGCGCGGCGCAGTCGGTCCTGCTGCGCTCCGAGCTGGCCTACCAGAACCATGTGGCCGCAGGCTCCGCCTATGCGGCCCTGCCGCGTGGCCCGGTGCATGCCGACCTGTTCCGCGACAACGTGATGTTCGACGGCGAAGAGCTCACGGGCTTCTTCGACTTCTACTTTGCCGGCGTGGACACCTGGCTGTTCGACCTGGCCGTGTGCCTGAACGACTGGTGCATCGACTTGGGCCAAGGCACCCACGATGCCGAGCGCGCCACCCGCATGCTGGATGCCTACCAGGCGGTGCGCCCCCTCACGGCGGCCGAGCGCGAACTGCTCCCCGCCATGCTGCGCGCAGGCGCGCTGCGGTTCTGGATCTCGCGCCTGTGGGATTACCACCTGCCGCGCGAGGCCTCCATGCTCACGCCACACGACCCCACCCACTTTGAGCGCGTGCTCCAGGGCCGGATTGCACAGCCCGTGCACGCTTGACGCGCCCCCCCTCAGCCGCCTTTGCTGCGGGCGCCCCTCGCTCCGTGCCTCTCGCCTGGGCCGTCCACACCGTTCCCTGGTGCCGACCCAGGCACAGACACCCTCTGGCCCGCCGTGGCTGATCCCTTGCGCCGCCGCCGGAATGGGCCGCTGGGGTAAATTCCACGCTATTGCACTCCCAGTGGCAGCGCTCCGGCGGCCCGCAGTGCCCGGGCGCAAGCCCCACCTTTCTTCTCTCTAGCACCCTCATGAAACTCCACATCGTCCCCGCCCGCACCGGCCTGGCCTGGGTCAAGCTCGGCATCCGGGCGTTCTGGCGGCAGCCCATGGCGCTGGCTGCGCTGTTTTTCATGACCATGGCTTCCATGTCGCTGGCCACCATGGTGCCCCTGGTGGGCCCGGCCATCGCGCTGGCGCTGCTGCCATCGGCCACGCTGGCCATGATGGTGGCGTCTGCCGAGGCCACACAGGGGCGGTTTCCGATGCCCACGGTGCTGCTGGTGGCGTTTCGCACCGGCCGCCAGCGGCTACGCGACATGCTGGTGCTGGGCGCGCTGTATGCGATAGGTTTCCTGGGCGTGATGGGCCTGTCGGCCCTGATCGACGGCGGGCAGTTTGCCCAGGTCTACCTGGGCGGCGCCCCACTGACCAAGGAGGTGGCGGAAAACCCCGCCTTCCAAAGTGCCATGTGGTTGTCCATGCTGCTGTATTTGCCGCTGTCGCTGCTGTTCTGGCATGCCCCGGGGCTGGTGCACTGGCACGGCGTGCCGCCGGCCAAGGCGCTGTTCTTCAGCATCGTGGCCTGCGTGCGCAACTTTGGCGCTTTTGTGGTCTACGGGCTGGGCTGGCTGGGTGTTTTTCTGCTCGGCGGTCTGGTGGTGAGCGTGGTTTCGGCGCTGCTTGCGGTGGCCGGGCTTGCCGGTGCAGCGGCCGGTGGCATCATGGTGGGTGCGGCCATGATGATGGCGGCCATGTTCTTCACGTCGGTGGTGTTCACCTTCCGTGACTGCTTCGATCCCCCATCCACGACCCCCGTGCACGAGGCGCCCCATGACGAGCCACCACCACCCCCATCAACTCCTGGGCCGCTCTGAAGAAGAGCTGGCCTGGTTCCAGCGGCGCAGCCTCCTGCAGGCCGCCGCGCTCTGGGTCGCATCTGGCGGCTGGGCTGCAGCCCATGCACAGGCCCGCAGCAACATCGTGGAGCTGCGCGGTGATGTACTGCGCAATGGCGAGCCCCTGACGGCCCAGCACACCCTCACCGCCAACGACCGCATCGAGACCGGCCCCGGCTCGACCGCCGTGTTCACCGTGGGCGACAGCGCCTTCATGGTGCGCCAGAACTCGCGCGTGGCGCTGGAGAGCGACACCCCCACCGCCGTCAAGGTGCTGCGCGTGCTGAGCGGCGCCGTGGCCAGCGTGTGGGGCAAGGGCGCCGACCGCCAGATCGTGCTGCCCACCGCCACGGCAGGGATCCGGGGTACCGGGGTCTATGCCGAAGTCTTCCCGGATCAGGGCCTGCGCGGCTACTTCTGCAACTGCTACGGCACGGTGGACCTGGCGGCAGGCAACGAGAGCCTGGTGAGCCAATCGTCCTACCACCAGGCCTTCTGGGCCGAGACGGCGCCGCGCAACGGGCGCCTTCTGACCCCGGCCGGCGCCATCAACCACACCGATGAAGAGCTGGAATTTCTGGCGGGCCTCGTGAACCAGCGCACGGCCTGGCAGATTGCGGGGCGCAAGGGTATCAAGGACGGACGCGGACAGATGGACTATCCAGCAACGCCTGGCAGCGGCACCGAACCAGCACCCACACCGGCGGCACCTCCACCGCCCCCTGCGGCGCCAACGCCCGCACCGGTGTCACGCACACGGCCACCGTCACCTTACGGCTCGGACTACTGAACGCCAGCCCGCCGCCGTGGGGCCTGCCAGCACAGCCACACACGGCCACACACCCTGCCCCCAAAGAAAAAGGCCGGCTCACTGGCCGGCCCGCAAGGAGTGGAGGGGCGCAACCCCTCCCTCGGCATCCTCAGGTCCCGATGGTGCCGCCGTCGTTCTTGGTGATCACGATCGTGGCCGAACGGGGGCGCTTGCCTGCGCCGTAACCCGCGTTGGAAGGCCACTGGCTCGTGTACTTGGTGGGGTCGCCCAGGTTGGCCAGCGCGGTGGTTTCACCCGGGTGCTGGATGTTCACAAAGATGGCCTTGCCATCGGGCGTTTCGGCCACACCGGTGATTTCGCTGCCGCTGGGGCCCACCAGGAAGCGCTTGAGCGTGCTCTCGGTCGCGGCCTTGCCCACGGGGGTCACGATGTCCATCTTGGAACCGTCGGCCTTGGTGTAGCTCAGCGTCTTCTTGCCGCCGTCACCCACCTGGCCCGGCACGGCGGCCAGCATCATGCAGTTGGTCACGTCGGTGTAGGCGCCGTCATCGGTCTGGATCCAGCAGATGCCGGTGGCCTTGCTGAAGGCCAGGCCGTCGGGGCTGGAGAAGTCCTGGTCGGCTGTGAGCGACGAGATGTTGACCATCGCCTTGTCCGCACCGGCTTCGGCACCGAACAGGTACACGTCCCACGTGAAAGCCAACACGGATGCGCCTTCCTTCAGGCGCACCATGTGGCCGTTGGGGTTGCCATCTTGCTTGGTCGTGCCCTTCATGTCGGTGTAGGCACGGGGGTTGGCCGCGTCGGGCAGGTACTGGCTGCCGGTGGGGTTCACGCTGCGGTTGCTGTTGTTGGTCAGCGTGAAGTAGACCTCGCCGTTGGCGGGGTTCACCGCGTTCCACTCGGGGCGGTCCATCTTGGTGGCGCCCACAGCGTCCGCCGCCAGGCGGGTGTTGATGGCGATGTCGGCCTCGTCGGCAAACTTGTAGGCGGCATAACCGCTGATGGCGGTGTTGGCCAGCGACAGCTCGATCCAGCTGCCCGTGCCGTCGGCGTTGAACTTGGCGACATAGAGCTTGCCGCTGTCCAGGTACTTGTCGCCCATGGCCAGGCGGTCGGCGGCGTTGGCGTCAGCCGCGTTCCACAGCGCGGTGGAGACAAACTTGTAGATGTATTCGCCGCGCGAGTCGTCGCCCATGTACACGCTCAGGGGCTTGCCCGCTTCGACCTTGCCAAACGCAGCGCTTTCGTGCGCGAAGCGGCCCAGGCCCGTGCGCTTCTTGGCCATGCGGGTCTTGTCGTAGGCGTCGATTTCGACGATGTAGCCCATGCCGTTCATCTCGTTGCGGTAGTCATCGCTGCCGTCGGCCGAGGTGCCTGTCTTGCTGTTGTTCCAGCGCTGGTACTGGTCGGCAGTGCCTCCGCTTTCCCAGCCGTGGCGCGATGCAGCGCCCTGGGCACGGCCATAGCGCTTGAGGGCCGTCACGCTCTTGTCGCTGCTGCGCGCTGCATCGTCGGCAGCGCCGCGGGTGAAGTAGCCAAACCAGTTTTCCTCGCCGGTCAGGAAGCTGCCCCAGGGCGTCTTGCCCGTGCCGCAGTTGTTCAGCGTGCCACGCGTGGTGGTGCCGGTGGGCGAATACTTGGTGACCAGCTGCGCATTGCCGCGCGCGGGGCCCGAGATCTCGATGGGGCTGAGCGACGTGAGGCGGAAGTTCAGCGCCGAGTTCTGAGCGTAGGCCCACTTGCCCGCCGTCTTGGCCACTTCGATCACGGCGATGCCGTGGGCCGCCGTTTCCTTGTCGATTTCCGCAGCGGGGCGGGGCAAGGTGGTGGTGCCGCCATTGGCATGCAGGAAGTGCGAGGCCAGCTTCTCGTCGGTGGTGGCTTCGTGGTTGATAGCCAGCAGGCCACGCTCGGTGGCATTGTCGTTGCGCTTGCCATCGGCGCCCAGGCCAAACCACTCCATGCCGTCGTGGTGGTCACCGGCACGCTTGTCAAAGTCGCCATCGGTGCCGTCGTTCTTGTAAGCCGCCAGCCCGGCGGCCATGGGGTCGCCCAGCGCGAACAGCACGCTGGCGGTATAGCCCGCAGGCACAGCCACCACGTCGGCCAGGCTCTTGGGCACGGCGCCAAAACCCAGCAGCTTGGGGCCCGCAGGCACGGCATCATCGCTGCCACCACCGCAGGCGCTCACGCCAAAACCAGCCAGCACGGCCGTGCCCACGGTACCCACGCTGCCACGCAGCAGGCCACGGCGCGACAGGCGAGCCCCCAGCACGGCATCGAACGTGGGGTTGGCGGAGGTGTTGGCGTTCTCGTTGTTGAAATCAATGGCCTGCTCGGGCGCATCCACACGGTGGGTCATGGGTTTCCTCGGGGGTTGTTGGTTACAAAGCCTGTGGAGCGTAGAAACCTCGGGTGACACCACCGTGAAGCTTTTGCGTCGGTTTCGTGACATCCGATTCCAGGCACTCCCCAGGGGATTGAATAAATACGAATAACTATCATTTGTATAATTTCAATCGCCCCAGCCCACCCAGCCAAGCCCCGCGCCCGATCGCCACCTGATCGGGCCACCCAGCCAGTGCGGCCCCACCGTTCTCACCATCCCCCCGCGATGCCACACCCGGCCATGGGCCGCCCGTTCGGCAGCCTGCGGACCCCCTGGAGACCACTGCATGACATTCCCCTCCCTGAAGACCTCCCTTCTGGTGGCAGCCCTTTCCGTCAGCGCCTACAGCACCGGCGTGGGCGCACAGACCGCCCCCGCAGTGCCTTCGCAGGCCCAGGCGCCGCAAGCCGTGACGAACCAGGCCGTGGCCGCGCACTACGCGCAGCTGGTGCACGCCAACTACGCAGACACGCTCGCCAGCGCACAGGCGCTGCGCGAGGCCGTGGCAGCCTTCACGGCCAAGCCATCGGCCGAAACCCTGGCCGACGCCCGCAAGAAGTGGCTGGCCGCACGCGAGTTCTATGGCCAGACCGAGGCCTTCCGCTTTTACGGAGGCCCCATCGACAACGACAACGGCCCCGAAGGCCGCATCAACGCCTGGCCCATGGACGAATCCTTTGTGGACAGCGTGCAGGGCAAAGCCAATGCAGGCCTCGTGAACAACCGCAAGTTCGCCATCACCAAGAAGAACCTCGCGGCCCAGAACGAGCGCGGCGGCGAGGAAAACATCGCCACCGGCTGGCACGCCATCGAGTTCTTCCTGTGGGGCCAGGATCTGTCGGACACAGGCCCAGGCAATCGCAGCTTTGAAGACTTCGTGGACGGCAAGGCACCCAACGCCGACCGCCGCCGCCAGTACCTGAACGTGGTGACCGACCTGCTCATCGACGACCTCACATCCTTGGTGAAGGCCTGGGCGCCCGATGCCAAGAACAACTACCGCGCCAGGTTCGTGCGCGGCGGCACCGAGTCGATCCGCAAAATGCTCGTGGGCCTGGGCTCGCTCTCGCGCGGCGAGCTGGCGGGCGAACGCCTGGAGGTGGCCCTCAACAGCCAGGACCAGGAGGACGAACACTCGTGCTTCTCCGACAACACCCACCGCGATGCGGTGACCAACGCCCAGGGCATCCAGAACGTGTGGATGGGCGAGTACAAA
Source organism: Acidovorax sp. (assembly GCA_018780365.1). Classification (GTDB taxonomy): domain Bacteria; phylum Pseudomonadota; class Gammaproteobacteria; order Burkholderiales; family Burkholderiaceae_C; genus Acidovorax. Next base: position 25,425 of record JADMJR010000069.1, read on the forward strand.
CGTGCCGACGGAAGCGTGATCAAGGGCGCATCGCTGCGCGACCTTGTGGCCGCCAAGGACGTGGCGCTGGCCGACAAGACCACCAAGCAGATCGCCGCCTCGGTGGCTGCCGCCGAAGGCATCCAGGCCCCGTTCGACCGCGAGATCATCGGTGGCAAGGACGCGCCGGGCCGCCAGCGCATCCAAAAAACCATCGACAGCCTCACGCAGCAAAGCAAGGACCTGGTGGCCGCAGCCAACGCGATTGGTATCACCAAACTCACGCTGGTGCAGCCCTGAACATGCAGTTTTCGCCAGCCATTCGGCGCCAGCGCACCCTGCGCCTGGCGGCAGCCAGCATCGGCATCATCGCCATGGGGAGCCTCGGCTTCGGTGCCTTGACGGCGGCACCCCAGCCCGACCCGCTGGGCGAAAAAAACGGCGGCGAGACCACCGTGTTCGCCACCGGACGCAATGCCTTCTCGTTCCCGGCCGCCAACCTCAGCGATGAGGAGCGCACACGCTTCGTCATCGGCAACTCGTTCTTTCGCCGCAACTGGGTGGAGGCGCCCGCCTCCACCAAGGCCCGCGACGGCCTGGGCCCGCACTTCATCGCGCGCTCGTGCGGTGGCTGCCATGTGCAAGACGGGCGCGGCGAGCCGCCAGCCATCTTCAACCGCCTGGGCGAGACCAAAGACCCGACTGTGGCCCTGCTGATGCGCCTGTCCATCCCCGGCACCGACGCGCACGGCGGACCCAGGCACGACCCGGTGTACGGCGATCAGTTCAACAACGCGGCCATCCAGGGCGTCAAGCCCGAAGGCCGCGTGACCCTGCGCTACGACACCATCAAAGGCCAATTTGCCGACGGCACGCCCTACACGCTGCAAAAGCCCACGTACGGCTTTGCCGACCTGGGCTACGGCCCCCTGCACAAGGATCTGATGATCAGCCCGCGCATCGCGCCGCAGATCATTGGCGTGGGCCTGCTCGAAGCCATCGCCGAGGCCGACATCCTGGCCCACGCGGCCGACCAGGCCGCCGCCCCCGGCCCCATCAAGGGCGTGCCCAACCAGGTGTGGGATGCGCCATCAGGCCGCATGATGGTCGGGCGCTTTGGCTGGAAGGCCAACGTGGCCACCATTGCGCACCAGACGGGCGGCGCCTTCCTGGGCGACATGGGCATCACCTCGCGCCACTTTGCGCAAGAGGCCTGCACGCCCGCGCAGAAGGACTGCCTGGCCGCACCCAGCGGCCAGAGTGGCAGCGAGCAGGGCCAGCCCGGCGTCGAGATCGACGACAAGACCCTGGCCGACGTGATCTTCTACCAGGCCACGCTGGCGCCGCCCGCGCGCCGCAACATCAACGACGCACAGGTGCTGCGCGGCCAGGCGCTGTTCAGCCAGGCCCAGTGCGCCACCTGCCACCGCCCGAGCTATGTCACCAAGGAAGGGGCCTTTCCCCAGCTGACGAGCAAGGCGCTGAGCGGGCAGCGCATCGCGCCCTACACCGACCTGCTGCTGCACGACATGGGCGAGCGCCTGGCCGATGGCCGGCCTGACTTTGGCGCCAACGGCCGCCAGTGGAAGACCCCGCCGCTGTGGGGCACGGGCCTGATCAAGGACGTGAACGGCCACACCCGCCTGCTGCACGACGGCCGCGCGCGCGGCGTGCTTGAAGCCGTGCTCTGGCATGGCGGCGAGGCCGAAGAGGCCAAGGACCAAGTGCTCAAGATGAAGAAGGCCGACCGGGATGCGCTGGTGAAATTCGTGGAGTCGCTGTGAAGACCCGTCAACAACGCCTGCTGCGAACCAGCACCCTCTGGCTGGCCGCCCTGCTCCCCCTGGCGGTGCAGTCGCAGGTGCCCGCCACCGCCCCCACCACATCCACTTGGCAGCGCAATGCCGTGCCCTTCTACGACACGGTGCACGCCCTGCAAGGCATCTACGGGCACTGGGCCCTGCCCCAGGCACAGGACTTCGACCGCAGCGCACGCGCCCTGGTGCCCGCCGTGGCGGCGCTGTGCCAGGCCCCGGCGACAGACGGCAAGGCGGCGCTCGAATCTGCACGCACCGCCTGGCAGGCCACGGCCCGCGCGTGGGAGCAATTAGCTGCCGTGTCCGTGGGCCCCATCATCGCCCGCCGCAGCCAACGCGCCATTGACTTCACGCCCACGCGCCCTGCCCTGATCGAGAAAGCCATCGCCGCCCAGCCCCAAGGCGCCAAGGCCTTCGAGCGCATCGGCACCCCCGCCAAGGGCCTGCCCGCGCTCGAATGGCTGCTGTGGGCACGCCCGGCCCAACCCGGCAGCCCCGCCTGCAACTACGCCCACGAAGTGGCCCAGGACGTGGCGCGTGAATCGGCGGCGCTCACCAAAGCCTTTGCCGAGGCCGCTGCGACCGACTGGGGCGCCGAGGACGAACAGGAAGGCTCCACCCAGGCCATCAGCGAATTCGTGAACCAGTGGGTGGGCGGCATCGAACGCCTGCGCTGGGCGCAGATGGACAAGCCGCTGCGCGCCGCCGGACCGGGATCTGGCGCGCGCACGCCGGACTACCCCCGCACCGCCAGCGGCACCACGCTGGCCGCCTGGGCCGTGACGTGGGGTGGCCTGCGCAGCCTGACCGCCCTGCCCGCCAGCGCCGACACCCCCGCCGCTGGCGAAGCCCTGGTGCCGCTGGAGATGTACCTGCGCGGCAAGGGCCTGAACCCGCTGGCCGACAAGCTGCGCCAGGCCACCGACAAGGTCGATGCCTCGATGGCTCAGGTACAAAAAAACGGCTTGCAGAGCAAGGCGGCCATCCAGCAAGCCGCGCGCGACCTGGCCGCACTCAAGTTCCTGGCCGAATCCGAAGTGGCGCCCGCGCTGCAGGTAAGCATTGGCTTTTCGGACGCCGATGGCGACTGACCTGCACCGCCGCCACGCGCTGGCCGCTCTCGCGGGCCTGGGTGCCTGCGTGATCGCCCCCGGCGCGGCCTTCGCCACCACCGGTGACCGCGTGCACCTGGCCGCCGCGTGGGAACGCCAGGGCAGTTTCCACATCGGTGTGCTGTCCACGCACGAAGGCGCCGGGCAGGCGCTGCAGATCCACGCGGCGCTGGAAGTGCCCACGCGCGCCCACGGCCTGTGTGTGTTGTCCGACGGGTCGGTGCTGGCCACTGCACGCCGCCCCGGCGACTGGCTGGTGCGCTGGCGGCCCGGCGCAGGCGGCGAGCCCCAGTGGCTGTGGCAGGACGGCGAGCGCTCCTTCAACGGCCATGTGCTGGCCAGCGCCGACGGTCAGCGGCTGTACACCACCGAGACCGATGCCGAGACCGGTGCGAGCTGGGTCGTGGTGCGCGACGCCCGCACGCTCACGACCACCGCCGTTTGGCCCACCCACGGCATCGACGCGCACGAGCTGATCTGGGACACCCAGAGACGCAATGGCGGCGCCCCCACCCTCATCGTCGCCAACGGCGGCGTGCCCACCGCGCCCGAAACCGGCCGCGTCAAGCGCGACCTGGGCCGCATGGACCCATCGCTCGTGCGGCTCGATGCCCGCATGGGCCACCTGCTCGGCCAATGGCGCCTGCAGGACCCGCGCCTGAGCCTGCGCCACCTGGCCTGGAGCCCCGATGGCGCCCTGCTCGGCATCGCGCTGCAGGCCGAACACGACGATGCCGCAGCCAAGAATGCCGCGCCCGTGCTGGCCCTGTTTGACGGCAGCGCGCTGCGCGTGGTGGCAGCGCCGGAGCACATCGCCCAGAGCCTGCGCGGCTACGGCGGCAGCATGGCCGCCACCCCCACCGGCTGGGCCGTGAGCTGCCCGCGCGCCCACGGCATCGCCACGTTTTCCTTGCGGGGCGAGTGGCAGGGCCTGGTGCCGCTACCCGAGGTGTGCCCGCTGGCGGTGCGCGGCGGCGCGCTGTGGGCGGGGGGCCTCACGGCCAGCCTGCAGGATGCGCAGGCAAGCCGTCCACTGCGGCACCCCCACGGTCAGCGCTTGCAGGGAGCGCGGCTGGACAACCACTGGGTGCTGGCGACACAAAAATTTTAAGCAAAATAGGCCCTGGCGCCTGATACGACTGCTCTAGCAGCTATCTAAAATATAGCAAAACATCCCTGCAGAATGCACCGAAAGGCCCGGTGCATCCTGCCAAGGCAGAGCTCAATCCACCACCGTCAACTTGGCCACCGACAGCGCCAGCCACTTGGTGCCGTGGCGCGGGAAGTTGACCTGCGCACGCGCGTCGTCGCCCGTGCCCTCGATGGCCAGCACCTTGCCTTCGCCGAACTTGGTGTGGAACACGCTGATGCCTGCGCGCAGGCCGTGGGAGGGTGCCGCCTTCTGCACGGGCACGGGCGGGCTGGCAAAGGTCTCGGATTTGGAACCAAACTGGCCTCTCGCGCCTGATCCATAAGCGCTACCAGCTCCTGAATTGGGAGCAAAACTTGGCGCATAGGAGCCAAACCCCTGCTGCTTGGGCGTGATCCACTTGAGCGCGGCTTCCGGCAGTTCGTCAAAAAAGCGGCTCTTGATGTTGTAGCGCGTCTGGCCGTGCAGCATGCGCGTTTGCGAGTGGCTCAGGTACAGGCGCTTGCGGGCGCGGGTGATGGCCACGTACATCAGGCGGCGCTCTTCCTCCAGGCCATCGCGCTCGCTGGCGGAGTTTTCGTGGGGGAACAGGCCTTCTTCCATGCCGCCGATAAACACACCGTCAAACTCCAGCCCTTTGCTGGCGTGCACGGTCATCAGTTGCACGGCGTCTTGCCCGGCCTGGGCCTGGTTGTCGCCCGCCTCCAGCGCCGCGTGGGTCAGGAAGGCGGCAAGGGGCGACAAGGTTTCGCCGGTGTCGATGTCCACGATGCCGGGCACGGCGGGCTTCAAAGGTTCATCGAGCACTGGCGCATTGGGGTCGATCCCCTGGCTCACGGCGCTTTGCGTGAGCGGCGTGCCGTGCTCGTCGAGCGGCAGGGCCACGGCGTCGCGGCCAAAGCCTTCTTGCGTAACAAAACTCTCGGCGGCGTTGACCAGTTCCTGCAAGTTCTCGATGCGGTCGGCGCCTTCTTTTTCGGTGCGGAAATGTTCCACCAGCCCCGTGGATTCGAGCATCTGCTCGATGATGCCGCGCAGGTTCAGCCCCTGGGTCTGCTCGCGCAGCACATCGACCATGGCCACGAATGCGCCCAGGTTGGCGCCCGCCTTGCCGGGCACGGCGCTCACCGCGTCGTGCAGCGAGCAACCGACGGCGCGGGCCGCGTCCTGCAGCACCTCGATGCTGCGCGCGCCGATGCCACGCGGCGGAAAGTTGACGACGCGGGTGAAGCTGGTGTCGTCGTGCGGGTTCTCCAACAGGCGCAGGTACGCCAGTGCGTGCTTGATTTCGGCACGCTCAAAAAACCGCAGGCCGCCGTACACGCGGTAGGGCACAGACGCATTGAACAGGGCCGATTCGATCACCCGGCTTTGCGCATTGCTGCGGTAGAGCACAGCGATTTCCTTGCGCTCAAAGCCGTCGCTGCGCACCAGCTGCTTGATCTCATCCACCATCCACTGCGCCTCGGCCAGGTCGGAGCTGGCCTCGTACACGCGCACGGGCTCGCCCGCGCCCTGCGTGGTGCGCAGGTTCTTGCCCAGGCGGCGGCTGTTGTGGCTGATGAGGTGGTTGGCCGAGTCGAGGATGTTGCTGAAGCTGCGGTAGTTCTGCTCCAGCTTGATCTGGCGCTGCACATCGAACTCGCGCACAAAGTCGGTCATGTTGCCCACGCGCGCGCCACGGAAGGCGTAGATGCTCTGGTCGTCGTCGCCCACGGCAATCACGCTGCCACGCGCCTCGTAGCGCCCGCCCACGTCGTTGCCCGCCAATTGCTTGAGCCACGCGTACTGCAGCTTGTTGGTGTCCTGGAACTCGTCCACCAGAATGTGCGCAAAGCGGCGCTGGTAATGCTCGCGGATGGCGTCGTTGTCGCGCAGCAGCTCGTAGCTGCGCAGCATCAGCTCGCCAAAGTCCACCACGCCTTCGCGCTGGCATTGTTCCTCGTACAGCTGGTAGATCTCGACCTTTCTGCGCGCATCGCTGTCATTCGTCTGCACGTCGCCGGGGCGCAGGCCTTCTTCCTTGCAGTTGGCGATGAAATAGGACAGCTGCTTGGGCGGAAAACGCTCGTCGTCCACGTTATGCTGCTTGCACAGGCGTTTGATGGCCGAGAGCTGGTCTTGGGTGTCAAGGATCTGGAACGACTGCGCCAGCCCCGCCGCCTTGTGGTGCGCGCGCAAGAGCCGGTTGCACAGGCCGTGGAAGGTACCGATCCACATGCCACGCACGTTGACAGGCAGCATGGCCGACAGACGGGCCACCATCTCCTTGGCGGCCTTGTTGGTGAAGGTGACGGCCAGGATGCCGCCGGGCGTGGCGTAGCCGTTTTGCAGCAGCCAGGCGATGCGGGTGGTGAGCACGCGCGTCTTGCCCGAGCCCGCGCCCGCCAGGATGAGCGCGTGGCCTGCGGGCAGCGTGACGGCAGCCAGCTGCTCGTCGTTCAGGTTGGCCAGGAGGGGCGATGCAGCCGAGGCCGCAGCAGCGTGTGGGGGCACCAGGGCTTCGGGTGCACCCGGGAACGGGTCTTGTGGGAACATGCGGCCATTGTAGAAAGCGCCCCGGCGCCCTCCCCTGGAGCCCATGAAAAACATTGTCCGCACCCTGGCCAGCCTGTTGGCCCTCGCACTGACCCATGCACCTTCTGCGCTGGCCCAGGCCAGTTGCAGCAGCGACGGCACGCCACAGCCCGTGGCCATTTTCGAGCGCTTCATCAGCGCCGACTGCGAAGTCTGCTGGAGCGATGTGGCCACACCCGCGCCCTCTGCCACGGCGGGCGCCGCGGTCCTGGACTGGATCGTGCCGGGCAAGGCCGGCGACGACGCGCCCCTGTCGGCTGCCGCCACCAGCGACGCCCTGGCCCGCCTGCACGCAATAGGACGCAAGCCACCAACCACCACGGACGTGTTTGTCGCCTCGGTCGATGCGCCCCTGCCTGCGCGGCTTCGCGTGGCCCACGGCTTGCCTTTCAACGACTATCTGGGCACCGGCATCTCGTTGACACCCGCACGCAAGGCACAGCCACAGGCCACACCGGCCGCTCCGCTGGCTTTTCATCTGCTTCTGGTCGAGGCGGTGCCCGCAGGCAGCGATGGCACGGTCGTGCCCCGCGCCATCGTCCGGAATCTGCTGCAGGGCACGTGGACGGAGAGTGGCCTGCAAGCGAGCGCCAAAGGTACGCCGCCCCACTGGATGGAGACCCGTTCCATGCGCATCCCGGACGGTGCCAAGGCAGAACGCCTGCGCCTGGTGGGCTGGGTGCAAGACGCCGAAGGACGCGTTATGGCGGCAGCCCAGTCCGTATGCAGGTAATACCGCTGCCGTTATGACGGCCATTTTTGAGGCGGGTAGAATCAATCACCGGGCCCAAGTTTCTTGACGCCCGGTTTTTTGTGCCCACGCACCGTGGGGTTCGGAGCTGGCCACCACGCCAGTGCCCACAAAGCCGGTCCCAAGCCAAGCGCCCACCGCGGCAAAAATCGTTTTACCGCGTCCTTTGATGGAGCTTGGAATCTCATGGAAATCTTCGACTACGACAACGTCCTGCTGCTGCCCCGCAAATGCCGCGTGGAGAGCCGCTCGGAATGCGACGCGAGCGTGGAGCTGGGCGGCCGCTCGTTCCGCATCCCCGTGGTGCCAGCGAACATGAAAACGGTGGTGGACGAAAAGATCTGTACCTGGATGGCACAGAACGGTTACTTCTACGTCATGCACCGCTTCGATCTGGACAACGTCCAGTTCGTCAAAGACATGCATGCCAAGGGTTGCTATGCCTCGATTTCGCTGGGAGTGAAGCAGCCCGACTACGAGACCGTGGACCGGCTGGTGGCCCTGGGCCTGACACCCGAGTACATCACCATCGACATTGCCCACGGCCATGCCGACAGCGTGAAGAACATGATCGGCTACCTCAAGGCCAAGCTGCCCAAGGCCTTCGTGATCGCCGGCAACGTGGCCACACCCGAGGCCATCATCGACCTGGAAAACTGGGGCGCCGACGCCACCAAGGTGGGCGTGGGCCCGGGCAAGGTGTGCATCACCAAGCTCAAGACCGGCTTTGGCACGGGCGGCTGGCAGCTGTCGGCCCTCAAGTGGTGCGCGCGCGTGGCGACCAAGCCCATCATTGCCGATGGTGGCATCCGCAGCCACGGCGACATCGCCAAGAGCATCCGTTTTGGCGCCAGCATGGTGATGATCGGCTCGCTGTTCGCGGGCCATGAGGAATCACCCGGCAAGACAGTGGAAGTGGATGGTGCGCTGTTCAAGGAGTATTACGGCTCGGCCAGCGACTTCAACAAGGGCGAATACAAACACGTCGAGGGCAAGCGCATCCTCGAACCCGTCAAGGGCCCACTGGCCGGCACGCTGGTGGAGATGGAGCAGGATGTGCAAAGCTCCATCAGCTATGCCGGTGGCAAGAAGCTGATGGACATCCGCAAGGTGAACTACGTGATCCTGGGCGGCGACAACGCGGGCGAACACCTGTTGATGTAACTCGGTGCCAGTGGCCTGCTATGCAGGCCCTGCATCAGGATCGCAGCAGGTTTTGCGCCATGTGGTGCAGGTCATGGCCCGGCTTGGCCAGTGCATCCACGATGCTGAAGTGGTTCAGCCCTGGCAGCAACTGGCTGCGCGGCACAAAGTGGCTGCCCCATGCGGCCTGCATCAGATGGTTCTGGCGCACGAACTCCGGGCTCTCATCACCGCCCACGGCACAGAAAAGCACGCCCTCCTCTGGCGCCGGCAGTCGGGCCGGGCTGAACTGCAGCACCTGCTGGTCCGTCAGGTGCAGCACCGACTGGTACATGGGCGTGTACATGATGGGCTCCAGATCATGCAGCCCTGAAATCGACAAGGCATTGCGCACCAGGCCATCGGGCAGCCCGTTGCCGATGAGCGGCCACACGCTGGTCAGCAGCATCGCGGCCAGATGCCCGCCCGCCGAGTGCCCGGCCACGGTGATGCGCCGCGCATCCCCGCCATGGTCGGCAATGTGGTGCGCCACCCAAGCGAGCGCTTTTTCCATCTGCCGCACGATGTGGGGGATGGTGACCGGCGCCTCGGGCGTGCCGGGACACAGTGCGTAGTTCACCACCACCACACAAAAGCCAGCCTGGGTGAATGGGGGGGCCACGAAGGAATGGTCGGACTTGTCGAGCGACCGCCAGTAACCCCCATGGATGAACACCAGCACGGGCACGGGCACAGGCGCCCCCTGTGCACGCACGGGGGGAAAAACATCCAGGGTTTCGCCCACCCCGGCCCCATAGGCCACGTCGAGCACACATGGCACATGGGCCCGGACCTGTGCCGAATCCTGAGCCCAGCGCTGCAGGTAGTCCATGTGTTCGGGCACCAGCGCACGGTTGTTGTACATGCGCTCCAGCCAGGCGGGGTCGTTCAAGGGCAAGGTCATGGGCAGTATCTCCTGGGGGCAAGAACGGGCCCCTTGGGCATCATCTTTCCATTCGTTCCATGCTGCAAGCTCCTTGACAGACTGACGCACGCAAATAGGCACATGATGGCGTCAGAGACAGCCTCCGCACTCCCTGCTCCAAAGAAAAACGCATGACCACTACACCACTACGCATCGCCGTCCTCGGCATTGGCATGATGGGGTTGCCCATGGCTCGCCGCCTGCGCGAAGCGGGCCACCAGGTGCATGCCTGGAACCGCACGCGCGCCAAGGCAGAGCCCCTGGTCCCCTACGGCATCACCGTAGACACCATGCCGGAAGACGCAGTTCGGAATGCGGATGTCGTGATCAGCCTGCTGGAAAATGGCCCCGTCGTGGGCCATGTACTGTTCGACATGGCCACCGCCCGGTCCCTGCGCAAAGACAGCTTGTTCATCGACATGGCCTCCATCCAGCCCAGCGAGGCCCGCGACCACGCGGCACGCCTGGGAGAGCTGGGCGTTGCCCACCTGGACGCCCCCGTATCCGGCGGCACCGTGGGCGCCGAAACGGGCACCCTCGCGATCATGGTGGGGGGACGGCCCGAGGACTTCCAGCGCGCCCAACCCGTATTTGCACACCTGGGCCGCGCCACGCATGTGGGCCCCCATGGCGCAGGCCAATTGGCCAAGCTGGCCAACCAGATGATTGTGGGCATCACCATCGGCGCCGTCGCAGAAGCTTTGCTGTTTGCTGCCAAAGGGGGCGCCGACATGGCCAAGGTGCGCGAAGCCATCAGTGGCGGTTTTGCCGACAGCCGCATCCTACAACTGCACGGCCAGCGCATGGTGGAGCGCGACTTTGCCCCGCGCGGGCGCATGGCCGTGCAGCTCAAGGACCTGCGCAACGCCATGGCCACGGCCACAGAAACGGGCTTCGACGCCCCCATCACCGCGCTGTTCGAGACACTGTATGCCCAAGGTGTGGACCATGGGCTGGGAGAACTGGACCACAGCGGCCTCTTCGTGGAACTGGCCAGCCGCAACGCTATGCAATAATTTTTCACCTCGACTTGCCAACGTCAGAAAAACTAGTGCATAATTCGAGGCTCTGCAGCAATGCAGACAGATCAACAAAAGATTTGGGTTCTTAGCTCAGTTGGTAGAGCAGCGGACTCTTAATCCGTAGGTCGAGTGTTCGAGTCACTCAGGACCCACCAAATCTAAGCCGCAAGGCAAAAAAAGCCTGCTACCTATATAAGTAGCAGGCTTTTTTGTTTTCAGAACGACAGCCCCCTCTTGCAGCCAGCATGGGCGCTTCGCCCGGAAGTCTGCCGGTGCATCCTCTGACCACCAGGCCCTAGCGCCCTGGTGTCCACCTTCCCCAGGTGGCAACGAACGCGTCTTGACCGAGACAGCCCCGATTCCATCCGCCAGGTTGCCCTCAGCCATCGGCTGTGATCACATCGGGCTGGCAGGTTGTTTTCCCCATTGAATCCACGTGCCACCCCGCAGCGTATCCACGGCGGACATGGCCAAAACAATCGTCTGGCAATTGCAAACAAATGTCTTCCAAAGATTTGCCGCACAAGCAGATAGCTACACTTTGTCAAACAAATGACACGCGAATGACACACCCGCGAAGCACGGCCGGAAATGCTGCCACTCACCGGGCAAGAGCAATCAAGAACACTGTGATATCCAGTAAAAAAACAATCTGTACGCCTCCCGTTTTGGTTGCGCTCATCACCGCTGGCCTGATCTCTCTGCCCCACCCTGCTGCCAACGCACAGTCTTCCAAATCGCGCGATGCTGCGGCCAGGGAACGGGCCCAGGCCAGGCAGGAGCGCGATGCCGTGCGCAAGGCGGCGGCGGAAGGCGTGGCCACCAGTGCTCCCACGTCCGAGCAGCCTGCCACCCCACTCCCATCCCGCCAATGGAAAACCAGCTTGAAAGACCTGGGTGTGGCGCGCCCCATAGCCCTGCGCGGTGTGGAAAGCGAAGCCAGCGTGGGCGTGAGTGTGCGGCGTGACGAGATGGTGGAAGCCGCCAAGCTGCGCCTGACATTCACGCTCTCGCCCGCCCTGATCCCAACGCTGTCGCACCTCAAGGTCATGCTCAACGACGAGACGCTGCAAACACTCGTGCTCGACAAGGAGCGCCTGGGTGCGCCGCAGACGGTCGAACTCAACATCGACCCACGCTACTTCACCGACTACAACCGCTTCCGCTTCCAGTTCATCGGCCACTACACGATGGAATGCGAGGCGCCCAACCATTCAAGCCTGTGGGCCACCATCAGCAATGAAAGCCGGCTGGATCTGTCGCTGCGCCAGATCCCCCTGCGCGACGACCTGGCCTTGCTGCCTGCGCCGTTCTTCGACCCACGCGACAACCGGCCGGTGAACCTGCCTTTTGTGTACGGCAACAAGCCCAGCACGGGCACGCTCAAAGCCTCGGGGTCCATTGCCAGCTGGATCGGCATGCTCGCCGGTTACCGGGGTAACCAGTTTCCGGCGTTCGAGAACCAGCTGCCGCGCCAGCACGCCGTGGTGCTGGCCACCAACGACAACCGCCCCAGCTTCCTGCAAACCCTGCCTACCGTCACGGAGCCCACACTCTCCATCATTCCCCACCCCGAAGTCCCAGGTGCCAAGCTGCTGCTGGTGCTGGGCCAGGACGACACCCAGTTGCAGATGACCGCCGATGCGCTGGCCCTGGGCAAGGCCGTACTGTCGGGGCAGACCATTGCCGTCAAGTCGCTGGAATACCCGGCCCTTGCCAAGCCCTACGATGCGCCGCGCTGGATCACCACGCAGCGCCCCGTGAAGCTGGCCGAGCTGGTGTCCAGCGCTTCGGAACTGCAGCTGCGTGGCTCGGTGCTCAACGACACGGTGAACGTCTACACGCGCATGGCACCCGACCTGTTCACCTGGAACGCCAAGGGTGTGCCGCTGGACCTGACCTACCGCTACACACCCAACAGTGTGTCGGACCACGGTGCGCTGAACATCTCGATCAACAACCAGTTCATCCAGTCCTACCCACTGCAGTCACGCGAAGACCGCACCAGCAGCAAGAGCACGGTGATGCTGCCGCTGTTTGACGACGGCAGCGCGCAGACCCGCTCGGACCTGAAAATCCCTGCCTTCATGATCGGCGGCGACAACCAGCTGCAGTTCGCCTTCCAGATTCCGCCCAACGACCTGGGCCGCTGCCGCTCGGCACCACCCACCGAACTGTTCGCGGCCATCGACCCGCAGTCCACCATCGACCTCACGGCTTTCCGCCACTATCTGGCCATGCCCAACCTGGCAGCCTATGCCAACAGCGGCTTCCCCTTCACGCGGGTGCCAGATCTGGCGCAGACCTCCATCATCCTGCCCAACCAGCCCACAACCTCCGATGTGGAGGTGTTCCTCACCGCTGTGGGCCGCATGAGTGCATCCACCGGCTACCCCGGCACGCGCTTTACGCTGCTGCGCGCAGCCGACGCCGACAAGGCGGCCAATACCGACATCCTGGTGATCTCCCAGGCCGACAGCGACGGCCTGCTGCAAAAATGGAAGAACCACCTGCCGGCCCTGCTGGCGGCAGGCGCGCGTTCGGTGCAACCGCTGGAGCGCGCCATGGGCTCTTTCATCGACCTGTTCAACCTCGAACCCCACCAGCGCCTGTCCGCTTCGGGCGGCCAGGCCGTGCTGCAGGGCAAAGGCCCGCTGGCGGCCGTGACGGGCTTCGAGTCCCCACTGACCGCCGGGCGCAGCGTGGTGGCACTCACGGCCACCGACAAGGACGCCATGTCCTTGCTGAGCCAGGGCCTGAACGACGCAGGCAAAATCAAGAGCCTGCGTGGCGACCTCGGACTGATGCGCGGTGATGCCATTGAGAGCTTCCGCATCAAGCCCGTGTACTACGTGGGTGATCTGCCCTGGTGGCAGCGCCTGTGGTTCCATATGCACAGCCATCCGCTGTTGCTGGCCCTGGTGGGCATTGGCACCGGCCTGCTGCTGACTTTCATTGTTTACGCCGCGCTGCGCAGCATGGCACGGCGCCGACTGGCTGCACACCATGACTAAGCCCGTTCACCGCCGCACCGCCCTGCAGACCTGCGCAGAGGCCGCATTGCTGGCCTGCCTGCCAAACGCACAAGCCCAGCAGGCCGCAGCAGGCGCGGGCCGCGCCGCCTGGCCAGCATGGGATTCCTTCAAGGCCCAGTTCATCAACGAAGGCGGCCGCGTGGTTTCCGATGACGATGGGGGGGGGCAAACCTATTCCGAAGGCCAGGCCTACGCGCTGTTCTTTGCGCTGGTGGCCAATGACCGGCCCATGTTCGACAAGCTGTTGCGCTGGACCGAAAACAACCTCTGCGACGGCGACATGACAGCGCGCCTGCCCGCATGGCTTTGGGGCCGCCGCCCCGACGGCACCTGGGGCGTGATCGACAGCAATGCGGCATCGGATGCGGACCTCTGGATCGCCTATGCCCTGGGCGAGGCCGGCCGTCTGTGGAACGAACGCAGCTATCGTGCACTGGCAGCCCTGCTGGCCGCACGCGTACTGCGTGAGGAAACTGCCGACATCCCAGGCCTGGGCCCCACACTGCTGCCCGCCCCCAAGGGTTTCGTGCAACCCAATGGCCGCTGGCGCCTGAACCCAAGCTACATGCCCATGCACCTGATGCACTGGCTGGCCGCCAGTGACTTCGACCCGCAATGGAAAAAGCTGGCGGACAGTTCGCTCAAGGTCATTCGCGGCGCGTCACCCAAGGGCTTCACGCCCGACTGGACGGTGTACGACGCCAAGCAGGGCTTTCTGGTCGATACCGAGGGCAAGGAAAAGGGCCAGGGCACCTATAACGCCATCCGCGTCTACCTGTGGGCTGGCGTGATGCATACTGAAGCGCCCGGGCGCAAGGCGTTGCTCGACACCCTCGCCCCCATGGCCCGCTATGTGCGTGAGCAGGGCTATCCGCCCGAATCCATCGACATCCTGACCGCGCAGGCCGCAGGCCCCGCACCCTCTGGATTTTCGGCCGCCATGCTGCCCTTCCTTCGTGCGGCAGGGGATGACAAAGCCCTGCAGTCGCAGCGCATGCGCCTGGAAGCGCGCCCCCTGCGGCCCAAGGCTTACTACGAACAAGTGCTGGCACTGTTCGGCCTGGGCGCGTTCGACGGACAGTACCGCTTCACGGCTGCGGGCCAGCTCCTGGTGCGGTGGAAACCGTGACCCGAGCCCCCCGCCGATCTCGCCACTGGCTGCCCTCCCTCACCCTGCTGGCCGCTGCCTGCCTGCCTCCTGTCCAGGGCGTATGCGCCAGCACACCGTTGGCTGTCGAGTCAGAACTACTCAGCGGCGCCCGCATGTGGGCCTCGAAGAACCGGCCCGACATGGCCCGTCAGTTGGTCGACAAACTGCTGGCCATGGACCCGTACTCACCGCAGGGGCTTGGCACGCTCGGCGATCTGGCGCTGCGCGAAAAGAAGACGGACGAAGCCAAGCGCGTTCTTGACACCCTGCGCGCACGCCATCCCGGCCACCCCGTGACCCAGGAGCTGGAGACCCTGGTTCGGGTGTATGGCAGCGACCGCGAAAAGCTCTCGCAGATGCGCCTCATGGCACGCGCCGGCCGCAAGGCCGAGGCGGCCGACCTCGCGCGCGAGCTGTTCCCGCAGGGCCCGCCCACTCTGGGGGGATTGGCACTTGAATACCACCAGATCGTGGGGTCCAGCTCCAAGCGCAGCGCAGACTCCCAGCGCCAGTTGGCCAAGCTGTACCAGGAAACCGGTGAATCCAGGTACCGCCTGGCACAACTCGAAATGCGCATGTACGGGGGTGAAAACCCCGGCGCGGTAGTGCAGGAGATTGAGGCCCTCTCCAGACAACCCGACACCAACGCCCAGCAACTGCAAGACCTGTGGCGCCGCGCCATGGATCGACTGCCCAACACGCCCGCCCACCTGCCCCGCGTGCGCGCCTTCCTGCAACGCTACCCGGGCGACCAGGCCATGGTGGATCGCCTGGCCGCTATGCAACAGGCTGTGGAGCGTGCGGCCCGCGTTGCGCGCGACCCCGCCAACATTGCGCGCAATGCTGCGCGCACCGCACTGGATCAGGGACACACCGACTTGGCCGAAGAGCAGCTGCAGGCGGTACTGGCCCTGCGGCCCGGTGATGGCGACAGCCTGGGCAACCTTGGGCTCATCCGCCTGCGCCAGGGCGAACATGCCCAGGCCCAAGAGCTTTTCAGCCAGGCCTACGCGCTGACCCGTCAGGGCAAATGGAAAGAGTTGCAGGAGACGGCCAGATTCTGGGGCTTTCTGCGCCAGGCGGAAAAGGCCGTCGAGAAAAACGAACTCTCTACGGCAGCGAACCTGGCGGACCGGGCCCTGGCCCTGCAGCCCAACAGCGCCGAAGCGCTAACTACGCTGGCGAGCATCCGAGACCTGCAAGGCGATCACGCCCTGGCTGAAGACCTGTATCAGAAGGCTCTGCACCATGAGCCCCACAGCAGCTCTGCCGTCAAGGGCCTGGCTGGGCTGTATGCCCGCACGGGCCGCTCGACCAAGGCCCTGGCCCTGCTGACTGAGGCCAGCGGACGCAACGCGGCCCTGGGCGAGAAACTCGCCAGCACACAAGCCGACATCCTGCTCACCCAGGCCGAAGAGCACATGGAGGCCCAGCGCCTCAGCGCCGCCCTGCGGGCCCTCGAATCCGCCGTAGTACTGGCCCCGGGCGATGCCTGGGTGCGCCACCGACTGGCTCGGTTGTACCTTCGGCTGAACCTGCCCAAGGAGGCGCTGAATGTCATGGACGAAGGCGTGGCGCGCGCCACAACCACCCCGCCGGGGGAGTCCAGCAGCTCCATGCGGTATGCGCGTGCATTGATCCGCTCCGCCGTGGATGACGACAAGGGGGCACTGGCCGACCTGGCACAAGTTCCTCAGAGTGAACGCACCGACGCCATGCATGCGCTGACCCAGCGTTCCTCTATCAAATCACTGGTGGTGCAGGCCAACGCAAGCCGCAACCCTGCCGATGCGCAGGCCCTGCTCAACAAGGCCGAGCAAACTGCCGGGGACGATGCCGAGTTGCTCTACGCCGTGGCCAACGCCTGGTTTCTCCGGGCGCAGCCCGCCCAGGGTGTGGCGGTGTTCAACCGCCTGGCAGCGCGCAATCCCCGCCTGGCGCTGGAGGCCCAGCTCGACCATGCCCAACTGCTCAACCGCGCTCAAGACGATACCGGCCTGACGGAGCGCCTTCCAGGCCTGCTGCAATCACCCGGCTGGAACATCGAACAGGAGACGCGGCTCGTCGCCCTCTACGCATCGCACCGCGAGCGGCTCATTGAACAACAACGCCAGGCCGGCAACGCTGGCGAGGCCGTGCGCATGGCACGCCAGCCGCTGCCCCTGCCGGCCACCCCTACGACAACCCAGCGGCGGACCCAGGCGCAGGCCCGCCTGCTCATGGCTGCAGGTGAATATGCCGACGCCGCTCAGTTGCTCACGCCGCTGGCCAAGGCCCAGCCCGACAGCCAGGAAGTCCGCATGAATCTGGCAGACGCACTGTCACGCCTGGGCGACGCAGGTGGCTCCACCGAGCAGGCCCTGTGGTTGCAGGACCACCTGCCGCCCGCAGACAGCACCCAGCAGCTCGCGCTGCTGCGCATCTGGCAGCGTGTGGGCCGCATGGACGAGGCGCGTGCGCTGTCCGCACGGCTGCTGCAGGACTTTCCGCAGGACAGCGACGTGCTGCTGCACGCCGCGCGCCTGGAGCGCGCCAACCGCAACTATGCCCAGGCCCTGGCGTTCTTCCGCAGCGCGCTCACCCTGGAGACACGCGGCGCCGCCGCCCCGGCGGCAGAGGCGGCCCCGGGCGAGCCCACCGAAGCCGAGGCACCGCTGAAGCTGCAGCAGAGCTACGCGCTCTCGCTGCCCGTGGACGCCGCCGTGGTGGCCAAGATCCAGGGCGAGATCGATGCCATCGAAGCGCGCCGCCAGGTGTGGATCGAGGCGGCCCACACGGGCCTGCGCAAGAACTCCACCGATGGCATCTCCAGCCTGCGCGGCTGGGAGCGGCCCGTGGTGGCCTGGATGCCGCGTGGCTACGACGGCCACTACTTCCTGCACGTGGACCGGGTCAAGCTCGACGCCGGCGAGCTGCCGGCCGACGGTTCGGACTTCACGGACTTCGGCCAGATCGCGGCGCTGCCTCCCAATTCGCCCCTGGCCTACCGGCGCCAGCGCGGCACGGGCACCAACCTGGGCTTCGGTTTCGTGGGCGATGACTTCCAATGGGACATCGGCACCACGGGCGTGGGCTTTCCGGTGACCAACCTGGTGGGGGGCCTCGCCAGGACCGGCGAGCTGGGCCGCTACCGCTACAAGCTCGAAGGGTTCCGCCGTCCGATCACGGGCAGCCTGCTGTCCTATGCCGGCGCGCGCGATCCCATCACCGGCCAGGTCTGGGGCGGTGTGGTGGCCACGGGCGCCTCCGGGCGGCTGTCGACCGACTTCGGCCCCTACAGCAGCTCGGTGAGCCTGAACCTGGCGGCCCTGACGGGCAAGAGCGTGGAGACCAACACCCGTGCCCAGCTGCGCGTGGCCGTGGACCGCGATCTCTGGAAGGGCGACACCAGCGTGGTCAACCTGGGCGTGACCTTCTCGGCCTGGCACTACGGCAAGGACCTGTCGGAGTACAGCTTCGGCCATGGCGGCTACTACAGCCCGCGCAGCTATGCGTCCGTCGCGCTGCCCCTGGAGTGGAGTGGCCGCAAGGGTGCGCTCACCTGGCTGGCGCGGGGTGCCATCTCGGTCTCGCGCAGCAGCAGCGGCGACACCGACTACTTCCCGCAGAACGCGCTGCTGCAATCGCTGGCGCGCGCGCGCCTGGCCGAAAGCGGCAGCGTGCCGGTGTACACGGGCAGCTCGGGCTCGGGCTTCGGCCGTTCGTTCCGGGGCGCACTGGAGTACCAGCTCACCAGGAACCTCTCCCTGGGCGCCCAGCTGGAGCTGGACCGCTCGGCCTACTACGCACCCACCAACCTCATGGTCTACGGCCGCTACCACTTCGACCCGGTGCTCGTGCCCCTGGAGAACCGCCCGCGCCCGGTGCAGCCCTATTCGAGTTTCTGACATGTCCTCCGCTTCCTCTTCCCCGCGCAAGGGCGCGCCACCCGCAGGGCTGGTGCGCTCCGCGCTGCGCTGGCTGCGGCCTGCATCCCGCAAGGATGCGGCCGCCGGCGCCACGCCGACGCGCATCGGCATCGAAGGCCTGCCCGACGGCGTGGGCCTGGTGCCACCCCATGTGCCGGTGTCCCTGGTGGCGGCCGACGACAGCAGCGCTGCGCTCTGGTTTCCGGCCCTGGTCGAGGATGCCGTCGTGGCCGGCCCGGTGGCCCTGGTCGCCTCGAGCGCGGCGTGGGCCGACGGGCTGCTGCAGCGCCCCGCACTGCAGGCAGCCTACCGTGCCGGACGCCTGCAGATGTGGCTGCTCGCGCCCGGCCTGCAGGCCGAGGTGCAGCGCCATGGCCTTGCCCCCCTGGTCGAAGAACTCGAGCGCACCGGCCTGCAGCCCGGGCACGCGCTGTACGTCTGCGACGCCCAGGGCCTGCTCAGCGGCCTGAGCGTGGCCGAGCTTGCGCGGGTGAGCCGCCAGCTCAGTGCCCTGTGCCGCGAGCACCTGCGCCCGGTGGTGCTGGGCTTCTTCCCGCCGCTGGAGCCCGAGGTGCTGCTGCCCGCGCTGCGCAACCTGTGCCAGATGTCCATGCACATCGCCACCTTGCGCACCGAAGCCGACCGCTGGAGCCTGGGCCTGGAGCGCTGGAACACGGATGCCGGCGCCCTGTTCCAGACCGCCTTCGGCCTGCTGCACGATGGCGCAAGGGACCGCCTGGCCGCCGACGGCACGCGCACCCGGGGTGCCGTGCGCGAGCTGGTCGAGGCCGTGGACCAGTCGGAGGTGATCGCCACACGCGCCTCGGTCGATGGCCAGCGCGGCGTTCCAGGCCACTGGCGCATCGTGGACAGCCTGGCCGACATGGAAGTAGCTGCCGCCGCGAGTGTGGCCGCCACGGTGCTGATCGACGCGGGCCAGGCATCGGACTTCGAGGCGCGTGCGCGCCTGGTGCACCACCTGCGCCTGTCGCGCCCGCTCACGCTCAAGATCGTGGTGCGCGAGAACGTGGGCAAGCTGCGTACACACAGCGAACAGGCCCTGCTGCAGCTGGGCGCCAGCGCCGTGGTCTACAAGGAAGTGGGCTTCTCCCGGTTGCTGCAGCTGCTACAGGACATCAACGCCCAGAGCCATACCCGCAATGTGCACCCCGACTACGAAGCGGCGCTGGACAGCTTCATGCCTGCGCGCGAGCGCGGCTACCAGCCACCCGCCCAGTTCTGCGCCCTGGTGCGTGGCATGCTGGACCGCACGCATGGCATCGGCCTGTCGCACAGCCTGGTGCGGCTGACCGTGCTGGCGCAGATCCCCCACCTTGATGCCCTGGGCGCCTGCCGCACCTCACGCGATGGCGACCTGTTCACGGCCGACCACGGCAGCGTCTACGTTTTCCTGTTCGCCTGCCGCGAGCCCGACGTCGAACTCGCGCTCCACCGCCTGTTTACGCTGCCGCTGACCCAGCTGTTCGCCTCCCAGGCCACCGATTGCTCGGATACTGGCATCCGGGCCATGGCAGGCCATCTGCAGGAATCGCTTCGCAAAGGGCTGCCCGACTACAGCGCTTTTTTGGACAACCGCCCGCCACAGGTAGTCGCCCCCGCCAACGTGGCCGTAACCCTATCGCCCGACCTGCCAGCGCTGCCCGCCGATGCCAGTGCCGTACACGTCGCTGCAGGCCCTAGTGTGCAGCACCGCCCCATAGCACGGCGTGCCGTGCCACACCCCTCCATGAGGTCCATGGCATGACGCTGTTGATACTGCTGGTGTACATGCTCCTAGGCGCCTTGCTCACCTGGCCCTGCTGGCTGCTGCTGCGCCGCGCACTGCGCACCCGCCACCCGCTGCGCTGCGTGCAGCCCTACCGCCCCCACCTGCCGCAAGCGGATGCCACCGATGCGGCCACGCCGCCCTCCGCGCCATGAACGAACGAATGAACAGAGGCTTTGCATGCGCGTGATTGCCGTCGTATCGCCGCTGGGCGGGACGGGGCGAACCACCCTGACCGCCCACCTGGCCACCCTCTTTGCACACGAGGGCCAACGCAGCCTGGCCGTGGAACTGTGCGCCCAGAACCTGCTGGGCCGGCACCTGGGCATGCAGGAACCCAGCGCCGCAGGCTGGGCCGCGCTCGCGGCCGCAGGCCAGTGGTGGGCTGATGGCGGCTTTGACAACTCGGATGGCGTGGCGGTGCTGCCTTTTGGCAGGGCGCCGATGGACGCCCTCGACGCCCTGCACCAGCAGCTGCAGGCGCAGCCACGTTGGCTGCTGGACCAGATCGAACTGCTGGACATCCCAGCTGACTGTACCGTGCTGCTGGACACGCCCCTGTGGCCATCGCCGCTGGCGCAGGCGGCCCTGCGCTGCGCCGATGCTGTACTGGTGACGCTGGAAGCTTCAGCCCGCGCATGCGCCGCCCTCGGCAGCGTGCAGGCCCTGCTGCAGGCGGCCGCAGCAGCACCCAACGAGCAAGGTGTGCTGGTGACACGCTTCGACCCGCGCCGGATTTCGCACCGCGAAGCCTTGCAGACACTGCGCGAACAATGGGGCGAGCGACTGATCCCCTACACGCTGCACGAAGACGAGAACATCACGCGAGCGTTGGCACGCTCGATGTGCGTGGGCAGCTTCGCACCGCAGGCACAGTCCGCCCATGACCTGCAGGGCGTGTGCAACTGGCTCGCGGGCCAGCGCGCAGCACCCCTGTCGATGCCGGTGGCTGGAGCCGCCCCCCCATGAACAGCCGGACCGACACCGGCGTAGCCCCACCGGTCGACCACGCGGTATTGCATCACGCCACCCGGTGGCTGGCAGGCGCGCTGGAGGTGGCGCCTGGCGCTCCCTGGTGGATGTGGCTGTGGCGCTGCATCGTGCTGCCCACCACACCAGAACGTGCACTGTTGCCCTGGCTACTACGGCCTCTGCGCTGGCTTCTTGCCGGACTGGGCCTGCTGCTGCGCTGGGGCTGGACGGGCCTGGCACTGCTGCTGAACGCGGTGTTCTGGCCCATTCGCCTGTTCCTGCGTGCCATGGACAAGCTGGCCGCCCATGTCAATGTAGAAAAAGGTATGCGCCTGGCCGACCAGGTGCTGTCCCCCATCATGGAGATCCCCGGCTTGCGATGGGCCGTGCTCACCGTCGGCCTGTTGGCCGGGTTGGTCGTAGTGACCACCCCCTTCAACTGGCTGGGGCAGACTCTGTTCATGCTGCTGTGCTGGGGGTTGTCTCTGGTTCTGCGCCGCCTGCCGGGGCGCTACCCGTCGCTCGCACTGGCCGCCATCAGCCTGTTGGCCATGGGACGTTATGCCTGGTGGCGCCTCACCTCGTCCATCGAATTCGACTCGGTGATCGAATCCTTCCTGGGCTATGGCCTGCTGGCGGCCGAGGCCTACACCTGGCTGGTCGTGGTGCTGGGCTTCATCCAGACGGCATGGCCACTACACCGTCGCCCGGCCGATTTGCAGGGTCAGCCAGCATCCTGGCCCACGGTGGATGTTTACATCCCCACCTACAACGAACCACTGAGCGTGGTGCGCACCACGGTGCTGGCATCGATGGCGTTGGACTGGCCCAAGGACAAGGTGAAGGTCTTCATCCTGGACGACGGCCGGCGCGAGGAGTTCCGCGAATTTGCCGAATCCATGGGCGTGGGCTACATCGTGCGGCCCGACAACAACCATGCCAAGGCGGGCAACCTGAACCACGCACTGGGCAAAACAGAGGGTGATTTGATCGCCATTTTCGACTGCGATCACATTCCCACACGCTCCTTCCTGACCACAGCCGTGGGCTGGTTCCAGCGCGACCCAAAGTGCGCCATGCTGCAGACACCGCACCACTTCTTCTCGCCCGACCCCTTCGAGCGCAACCTGGGCACCTTCCGCCGCGTGCCCAACGAGGGCGCGCTGTTCTATGGCCTGATCCAGGACGGCAACGATTTCTGGAACGCCACCTTCTTCTGCGGCTCCTGCGCGGTGATACGGCGCGGCCCGCTGCTGGAGGTGGGCGGCATCGCCGTGGAGACGGTGACCGAGGACGCACACACCGCCCTCAAGCTGCACCGGCGCGGCTACACCACGGCCTACATCAACGAGACCCAGGCCGCGGGCCTGGCGACCGAAAGCCTGTCAGCCCACGTGGGCCAGCGCATCCGCTGGGCACGCGGCATGGCGCAGATCTTCCGCGTGGACAATCCCTTCCTGGGCAAGGGGCTCACGCTGTGGCAGCGCATCTGCTACGCCAACGCCATGGTGCACTTCTTCTTCGGGCTACCACGGCTGGTCTTCCTCACTGCGCCCATGGCCTTCCTGTTTTTCGACTGGCACATCATCAACGCGGGCGCCATCATGATCGCGCTGTACGTGCTGCCCTACATCCTGCAGTCCAACATCGCCAACGCCCATGTGCAGGGCGAGCACCGGCACACCTTTTGGGCCGAGGTGTACGAGACCGTGCTGGCCTGGTATGTGGCTTTGCCCACCACCGTGGCGCTGATCAACCCGCGCCTGGGAAAATTCAACGTCACGGCCAAGGGCGGCCTGGTGGACGAGCCCTACTTCGATTGGGCCATCTCGCGCCCGTACACCATATTGGTGCTGCTGAACATCGCAGCATTCGGCTTCGGACTCATGCGCCTGTTCTTCTGGAACACGGACGAAACGGCCACCGTGCTGCTGAACCTGGTGTGGACGGTCTACAGCATCCTGATGCTGGGCGCCGCGCTGGGCGTGGCCTCCGAGGCGCGCCAGGTGCGTCGCATGCACCGCGTGGCCACCCGGCTGCAGGCCACGCTGTACCAGGACGACGGCAGTGTGCTGCGGGCCGTGTGCACCGACTTCTCGATGACCGGTGTAGGCCTGGAGCTGCCCGAGGGCACCCGGCTGGCCGTGGGCGAGAAGGTACAGGTGGGCCTGTGGCGCGGCAACACCGAGTGCACCTTCCCCGCCACCATCATGCTGCACCGGGGCCAGGGCGCCACAGGTCTGCAGTTCGACCCCATGACCCGCGAACAACAGATCGACCTGGTGCAGTGCACCTTCGCCCGCCCCGACACGTGGCGGCAGTGGAACGATAGCCATGACATCGACCGCCCCCTGCACGGCCTGCAGGAGATCGCGCAACTGGGCGTGCTGGGTTACCGCAAGTTCTGGGAATCGCTGGTCGACGCTGCCAGAGCCCGCTGGCCCCTGGGCGGCCAGCGCGCACAGCATAGGTTGCGCGCATGAGTTACTGGAATCTGTATTTTCTGGTCAAGGTCGGACTGAGCTTCACGGGCTACATCGGCTTCAATTGGTGGCTCAACCTGCTTTTGTGGTTGGCGCTGCAGCCTCCCATCGCGCATCGGCTGCTTCGGCGCGCCCGCGCCGTACTGGCCTGGCCAGTGGCGATCGCCCTGCTGTACCACGACTCCTATCTGCCTACCCCGGCGCGCGTGGTTTCGCAGTTCAAGGCGCTGGCAGGCTTCAGCGCCGACTACTGGCTGGAATTGGCCCAACGACTGGTGAACCCGGCAGCACTGGCCTTGGCGATGGCCGGCCTCGTCCTGTACGCGGCACTGGCGCGGCGCATACGCTTTGCCACGTTCGCCCTGGTGGGCATCCTGAGCGTACCGCTGGTGGCCGCCATCCAGGAACACGGAGTACAGGAGGGCATTGGAGGAGGAGCGCTGGCAAGCCAGGGCGACGGCCCAGAGGAGGCTGGCATCAACACGTCGGACCCGGATGCCCTGCTGCAGAAGTTCTACGCCAGCGAAAGTCAAAAGCGCACGCAGTTCACCACGGCTGGCGGCACGCCGCCCTTCGACATCATCTTGCTGCATGTGTGCTCGTTGGCCTGGGACGACATGGAGTTCGTGGGCCAACGCGACAACCCGCTGCTCAAGCGCTTTGACGTGCTGTTCACCAATTTTAATAGTGCAGCCAGCTATAGCGGCCCGGCCTCGTTGCGCGTGCTGCATGGCTCATGCGGGCAAACGCCGCACAAAAAACTGTACGAAGGCATCGATCCGCAGTGCTATGTGTTTCCCAATCTGGAAAAGGTGGGTTACCAGACAGCGGCGCTACTCAACCACGACGGTGTGTACGAAGAATTCGCACACGCACTGGAGCAACGCGGGGGCCTGGCAGGCAAGCTACAGCCCAACCAGAGCGCACCGGTTCACATGCAGAACTTCGACGGCTCGCCCATCTACAACGACCATGCCCTGCTCTCGCAATGGTGGAAAAAGCGCAGCGCCCAAAGTGGCGGGGCGCCCGTAGCGCTTTACTACAACACCATCTCGCTGCACGACGGCAACCGCGTGCCAGGCATGAGCTCGCGCAGCAGCCTCGACACCTACAAGCCGCGCCTGGTGCAATTGATGGCCGATTTCGACAAGTTCATCACGGAGCTGGAGACCGCGGGCCGCCCCGTCGTGGTGGTGCTGGTGCCCGAGCATGGCGCCTCGCTGCGCGGTGACAAGATCCAGATCTCGGGCATGCGCGAGATTCCGGGCCCGCGCATCACGCTGGTGCCGGCCGCCGTGAAGCTGGTGGGCATGAAGAAGGCCCCCGAGGCGCCGCCGGCCGCACCGCTGGTGGTGAACCAGCCCATGAGCTATCTGGGCCTGTTCACGCTGCTGGGCGACATGCTGGCCGACAACCCCTACGCGGCAACGGCCCGCCCCCTGGCAGAGCGCCTGCAGGCGCCCGAGACCACGCCCTTCGTCTCGGAAAACGCCGACGTGATCGTGGTGCGCAACGCCGCCGGCAAGTACCTGATGAAATCAGGCAACGGGGAGTGGATTCCATACACGTACTGACTCGCTGCGGCGCTTCGCCCCAGGGGTAGCCGTTGAGTCCAGGTAGCCCCAAACTGGTGCAAGCATTGAGCGGGTGCAGCGTTGGAGCGAGCTGCTTCCCGCATAATGGGTCGAAGAGCCCGCCATTCGGTGGGCCTCTTTCTCGCCCGCCTGCGGCGCCCCCTACGAACTCCCGGCCCCTCCCCGATGAACCCACAAGCCCATTTGCTCTGGAAAGCCCCCCGTTGGGCCCTCGCGGTGCTGCTGGCAGTGCTGGGCATGTTGGGGCCATTTTCGATCGACACCTATATCCCAGCGTTTTCAGGCATTGCTGCGGCGCTGGGTGCCACACCGGTGGAGATGCAGCAGACGCTCTCGGCCTACCTGTTCGGCTTCGCCTTCATGAGCCTGTTCCACGGTGCGCTGGCCGACAGCTTCGGCCGTCGGCCGGTGATCCTGTGGGGCATTGCGATCTTCACACTGGCATCGGCCGGCTGCGCGCTGTCGCAGACCATCGGACAACTGGTGGTGTTCCGTGCGCTGCAGGGCCTGTCCACGGGCGCGGGCATCGTGGTCTCGCGCGCGGTGATCCGCGACATGTTCCCACCCGCCGAGGCGCAGAAGGTGATGAGCCAGGTCACCATCTACTTCGGCGTGGCCCCGGCGATCGCGCCCATCGTGGGCGGCTGGCTGTTCGTGCACACCGGCTGGCACAGCATCTTCTGGTTCCTGACCCTGGTGGGCGTAGCGCTGTGGACAGCCAACTACCGGCTGCTGCCCGAGACGCTGCACATCGAGCAGCGCCAGCCCTTCAACATGCGCCACCTGATGCAGGGCTACGTGCAGCTCGGCTCCAGCGCGCGCTTCGTGCTGCTGGCGCTGGCCAGTGGCGTGCCCTTCAACGGCATGTTCCTGTACGTGCTGTCGGCGCCGGCGTTCCTGGGCGATCACCTGTCGCTGGCGCCCACACAGTTCTTCTGGTTCTTCATCCTGACCATCTCGGGCATCATGGGCGGTGCTTGGCTCAGCGGCCGCTTGGCAGGCCGCATCCCGCCCAAGCGGCAGATCCGCCACGGCTTTGTGATCATGTTCACGGTGGCGGTGCTCAACCTGGCGGCCAACCTGCTGTTCCCGCCCCATGCCTGGTGGGCGCTGCTACCGATCGCCGTTTTCTCGTTCGGCTGGGCGCTGATGGTGCCGGTGGTGACGCTGCTGGTACTGGACCTGCACCCCGAACGCCGAGGCATGGCCTCGTCGATGCAGGCCTTCGTGGGGTCCACGGCCAATGGGCTGGTGGCCGGTGTCATCGCGCCGCTGGTGATGCACTCCACCCTCTGGCTGGCGCTGTCCTCGCTGCTGATGCTGTGCATCGGCCTGATATCGTGGATCTACCTGCACCACCGCTGGCCCGACATAGGCCGCATGCCCGTCACTCTCTGAGCGGCCACCGCGGCAGCGGGCAGCTGCGGCATCACGAGCCTGATTGCCGGCGGTCGATGTTCTTTTGCTGGTAGTACCGGTTCTTTTCCGCGTACATGGCTTGGTCGGCACGGTTGATAGCCGCCTCCACCGCATCGCCGGACTGGCAACTGGCAATGCCCATGGCCAGGCTCAGGTGCTGGCCAGGGTAAAACTGGTTGTTCAGATCCAGCATGGAGATGATGCGCTCCTGCAGGGCCAGGGCTCCGCGCTCGTCGGTGCCCGGCAGCAGCACGGTGAACTCATCCCCGCCGATGCGCGCAGCGCAAGCCGGAGCATCCACCGCCTTGGCCAGCACCTCACCGACGCGGCGCAGCATGGAGTCGCCGGCCGCATGGCCCTGCTCGTCGTTGACGACCTTCAGGCCGTTGAGGTCGATGGCGATGATGGACAGCGGCCAAGGTCCCTTGCGCGTGAGCCGGTTGAGCTCTTCGGCGTAGAAGGCGCGGTTGCGCAACTGGGTCAACACGTCGTGCTTGCCCAGGTATTCGAGATAGGCCTCGGCCTTCTTGCGGGCGGTGATGTCCACCAGCGACAAGAGCACCAAACCCCAGTCGCGCAGGTGGCTGTCGAGCACCGAGAACTGCATGTGGATGTTCACCGCATCGCCCGACAGCGAGTAGTTGACCACCTCGCGCTGTTGGAAAGTTTTGCCCTCCCAAAGGTCCTGCAGCTGCTCGGCGAAAGATTCGTGCATCTCGCCACGGAACACCCGGCCAATGCTGTTGAGCAGCATCTCCTTGCTGGAAGCCCCGAACATGCGCAGGGTCTGCTGATTGACGTCGATAACGCGGATTTCCTGCATGCAGCGGGCCACAAAGTCCGGGTGCACCTTGAGGAAGGTCTTGAAGTCACCAATGCCCTGGGCACGCACGCCATCGAGCAGATTCTTGACTGCGCTGAAGTCTTCTACCCAGAGCGATACCGGTGAATGCTCGAACAGGTCGCGCGCGTACTGCTCGCTGCGCTGGATCCGGCGCGCACTGTTGAGCTGCTGGGTGTTGTCTTCCAGAGAGACCAGGACACGGCTCCAGTCGTGCTCGTGGCCCGGCAGGATGCGTGCGCGGACCAACACGTCCAGGCGTCGGCCATCCAGCGCATAGTTCACTGTCTGGTTGGAGAATTCCAGTTGCCCGTCCCACAACTGCGCCAGCTCGTTCGTGGCTGTGTCATGTCTGTCATCGCGAAAGACCTTGTCCAGATTCGCTTCCAGGTGCTGCTGGCTGTCCGCCGAAAACAGCTCCAGCGTGCGGCGGTTGACCTGGAGGACGCGCAACGATGCACTGCACTGGCGCAAGCGGGCCGGATCCTCGGCCAGATGGGCGCGGATGTCGATCACCCCTTGTGCACGCCAGCCGTCGAACAGCTGCTTGAGATCGCTGAAATCCTCCAGCCACAACGACACGGGCGCCAGCTCGAACATGTGCTCGTAATCGGCTCCCGAGGATAGAGATGACACCACGACAAATTCCTCCGTGGGCGATTATTGACGACATGGCCCAAGAAAACCGCCCCCGCACGCAGCACCCACGTAAAAAAGGGCTGGCACCTTGTGGTGCCAGCCCTTCATGAACCCTTGAGACCAGGGTGTCTGTGCGATCAGCGTGCGGGACGAGCAGGACGCTTGCGGGCGTCGTGGGCCACGAACGGCTTGGCACCGCCAGCACCAGCGGGCTTGGAGAAAGCGGGCTTGCGGGGGGCGAAGTCCCCACGGGGGGCGCCAGCATCGCCACGGGGGGCAAAACCGCCACGGCCTGCATCACCAAAACCTGGCTTGCGGCCGTAGCCGTCTGCATCGCGGCGTGGAGCGCCACCACCAAAGCCACGGTCTTCACGGGGGGCGCCATAGCCGCCACCGCCGTTGCCACCCTGGTAACCACCGTCACGGCCGCCACCTGGGAAACCGCCACGGCTGTTGTTGTCGTTGCCCCGGCCGGCGAAGCCGCCACCAAAGCCACCACCGAAACCACCACGGTCGTTGCCACCGCGTGCGGGGCCATTGAAGCGGCCGCGCGATGGGTTTTCACGGTTGTCGTACGAGCGGCCTTGACCGCCACGGCCACCGCCAAAATCACCACCACGGGGCGCCTGTGGCGAACGCTGCGAAGGCTCCATGCCGGCAACCACTTCCGACTTGAATTGCTGGCGGCTGTAGCTCTCGATGTCGAAAATCTTGCGACGGTCGCGGAACTCGGCAAACGTAATAGCCAGACCATCGCGACCGGCACGGCCAGTACGGCCGATGCGGTGGGTGTAGTCCTCGGCCTTCATGGGCAGGCCGAAGTTGAACACGTGGGTGATGGTGGGCACGTCGATGCCGCGGGCAGCCACGTCGGTCGCCACCAGAATTTGCACCTGACCAGCGCGCAACGCCATCAAGCGGCGGTTGCGCAGGCCCTGGCTCAGAGCACCGTGCAGTGCCACGGCAGAGAAGCCTTCCTGCTGCAAGTCATTGGCCAAGCCGTCGCACTCCACCTGGGTGCTAGCGAACACGATGGCCTGGTTGATGGTGGTATCACGCAGCCAGTGGTCCAGCAGCTTGCGCTTGTGCTGGGCGTTGTCAGCCCAGTACAGCACCTGCTTGATGTTGGAATGCTTTTCTTGCGGAGAGTCAATCGTCACCTTCTGCACCGACGAGCCGCCGTCGTGCATGACGCGCATGGCCAGCTGCTGAATGCGCGGCGCAAAGGTGGCGCTGAACATCATGGTCTGCTTGCGCTGGGCGGTCAGCTGGTTCAGTTCAGCCAAGTCGTCCGAGAAGCCCAGGTCAAGCATGCGGTCGGCCTCGTCGACGACCAGGAACTGCACCTTGTCGAGCTTGATCTGCATCGAGCGCTGCAGGTCCAGCAGGCGGCCAGGGGTGGCGACCACCAGGTCGGCGTTCTGCAGCTTGGCGATCTGCAGTTGGTAAGGCATGCCGCCCACCACGTTGGCGACGCGCAGGCCGCGGCAGTGCTTGACCAGGTCGATGGCGTCGTGCGCGACTTGCTGCGCCAGTTCACGCGTGGGGCACAGGATCAGGGCGCCGGGGGTGGCGGCCTTGAAGTTGCGCGAGCTGGTGGGGTCCTTGCGCTTGGCGCGCTTGGGAGCGGGTTCGCCGCGCTCAGCGGCTTCGGCCACGGCGCGCTCGAAAGCGGCGCGCTCTTCAGCTTCGGCAGCGGCTTGCTGGTTGATCAACGTGTGCAGCACGGGCAGCAAGAAGGCTGCGGTCTTGCCGCTGCCGGTCTGGCTGGAGACCATCAGGTCGATGAACTTGGTAGCGCCATTGCCACCACCCATGGCCAGGGGAATGGCCTTGCGCTGCACACTGGTAGGTTGGGTGTAGCCCAGGTCGGCAACGGCCTGAACGAGTTCAGACGCCAGGCCCAGCTCGACGAAACCATTGGGTTCGGCGGTCACGGCAACATCGGCTTCAGAAGCCACGGCCACAACAGCGTCAAGGGGAGAAGACTGCACGGAAACGTCGGCAGCAAAGGAAGTGTCGGCAGGCGCGAATTCGCCCTGCACCAAAGAGGTGTCGGTCATGATTTTTCTCTCACGAAGACGGTCACAGGCGCAGCCCGTGAATGGCTTCGTTAAATGGTTAAAAAACATCAACCATCAAACGAAACCTGCGCTGGCTCTGAGGCCGGTGCGGGTGGGCGTTATTCGCCAGTCCTGCACTGTCGTATTTAAGACAGTCGGCTGGCAAGCCCGGTGTGTGAGGGGAGATGCACAATCTGCGCGCTATTCCTGCGCAGCCAGCGATTATCGCACGGTTAAGGGTTTCCCCGCAATACCCCTCAAATTCGCTCAGGGGAACACCGCCCTTCGATGGCCGAACGCTACTTGCAGCCATCCAACTGGCGCGCCCACCTGCCAGCGACTGCCGCAGAAGGGCCGCAGTCTCCAATCGGGTGCGCAAGCTTGAGCGGCCACGCAAAACTATCGTTTCTGGCGACTGCGCCGAGGCGCGAAGCGGCTCAGGAGGTTTTCACATCCACCGACAAAAGGTGCTGGCGGTAGTGCGCCAGTTCGTCGATGGACTCTTGCACGTCCGCCAGAGCGGTGTGCTTCTGCGCCTTCTTGAAGCTGGTGTATGCCTCCGGCTTCCAGCGCTTGGCCAGTTCCTTCAGCGTGCTGACATCGACATTGCGGTAGTGAAAGAACCGTTCGAGCTTGGGCATGTAGCGCACCAGAAACCGACGGTCCTGACCGATGCTGTTGCCACACATGGGCGCGGTGCCCTTGGGTACGTACTGGCTCAGAAAAGCAATGATCTTCTGCTCCGCCTCCTCCTCCGTGACGGTGGATGCCTTCACCTTGTCGATCAGGCCGCTGCGGCCATGGGTTCCCTTGTTCCAGGCGTCCATCTTGTTCAGCAATTCATCCGATTGGTGAATGGCAAACACAGGGCCTTCGATGCGCGGCTCCAGGCTCGGGCCAGTCACGACGACGGCAATCTCCAGCAAGCGATCCGTATCGGGCTCCAGGCCGGTCATTTCACAGTCAAGCCAGACCAGGTTCTGGTCGGATTTGGCAAGCGTGAGAGGGGTGGGGTTGTTGGCTTCTGACATGGCGCGCATTGTCGCCGATGGCCTAAACTCGCCGCACATGCCCATTCCTGAAGACCTCTCCCCCTCCATACTGCTCACGCTGGCCTTTGCGGCTGCGCTGGTTCTAGGCCTGGCGCTCAAGTTCTGGCTCGCCACCCGCCAGGTGCGCCATGTGGCACGCCACCGCGCCGAGGTCCCCGCCCCGTTTGCCGAGCGCATTCCCCTGACTGCGCACCAGAAGGCCGCCGACTACACCGTTACCAAGGCGCGCCTGGGGATGCTGGAGATGGCCTTGGGCTGCGTGGTGCTGCTTGGCTGGACCCTGCTGGGCGGTCTGGACGCGCTGAACCAAACATTGCTCGCCATGCTGGGCGGTGGCATGTGGCAGCAGCTGACGCTGCTGGTGGCCTTTGCCGCGATCAGCGGGCTCATTGATCTGCCCCTGTCGCTGTACCAAACCTTCGTGATCGAAGAGCGTTTTGGTTTCAACAAGATGACCTGGCGCCTGTGGCTGGCCGACGCGCTCAAGGGTCTGCTGGTAGGTTCAGCGATTGGCCTGCCGATTGCCGCGCTGATCCTGTGGCTGATGGGCGCAGCCGGCCCTCTGTGGTGGCTGTGGGCCTGGTGTTTCTGGATGGGCTTCAACCTGCTCCTGATGGTGATCTACCCCACCTTCATCGCCCCCCTGTTCAACAAATTCCAGCCACTCGAAGACGAATCGCTCAGGACCCGCGTGACCGCGCTGATGCAACGCTGCGGCTTCTCGGCCAAGGGCCTGTTTGTGATGGACGGCAGTCGCCGCAGTGCGCACGCCAACGCCTATTTCACCGGCTTTGGCGCCGCCAAGCGCGTGGTGTTCTACGACACCCTGCTGAAGCAACTGGCCCCGGGCGAGGTGGAAGCCGTGCTAGCCCATGAGCTGGGCCATTTCAAGCACCGCCACATCATCCAGCGCATCGTGACCCTGTTCGCGATGAGCCTGGCAGGTTTTGCACTGCTGGGCTGGCTGTCCAACCAGGTGTGGTTCTACACCGGCCTGGGCGTCCGGCCCAACATCTCCTTCGACCCGGCCATGGCCGCCGCACCCAACGATGCGCTGGCCTTGCTGCTGTTCATGCTCGTCGTGCCGGTGTTCACCTTCTTCATCTCGCCGCTGTTCTCGCAACAGTCACGCCGGCACGAGTTTCAGGCCGACGCCTACGCCGTGGCCCAGGCCAGCGGCGCCGATCTGTCGTCAGCCCTGCTCAAACTGTACGAAGACAATGCCTCCACGCTCACCCCCGACCCGGTGTACGTGAAGTTCTACTACTCGCATCCGCCCGCCACCGAACGGCTGGCGCGCATGCAAACCCCGGTACACCCATGACCACCATGTTGAAGAAAAAAGACTGGTCCACGCTGACCCGCCGCGCCCTGACAGCTACTGAAGTGGTAGCGAACCTGGCCAAACTGGAGAGTTGGAGCCTCAGCGGCGACGGCGCCGATGTCGCCATCGAAAAGACCTACCACTTCGCCAACTACTACGAAACCATCTCGTTCGTGAACGCCCTGGCCTTCATTGCCAATGCCCAGGACCACCACCCCGATCTGTCGGTGCACTACAACCGCTGCGTGGTGCGACTGAACACGCACGACGTGAAGGGCATCTCCAGCACCGACTTCGAGTGCGCCACCCAGTTCGACGCACTGGTCACGCTGTGACGCAGGCCCACCATGGCTGAACGCAGCGCCCTTATGGAAGGCACCGTGGTGGCCAGCCATGGGCGCCACTGCATGGTCGAGACCCCGGACGGAGAGCGCCGCATCTGCCACCCACGGGGCAAAAAAAGCCAGGCGGTGGTCGGTGACCGCGTCCTGTGGCAGGCCCCACCGCCCGGCCAGGGCGAAGAAGGCACCATCGAGAAGGTGCTGGAGCGGCGCAACCTTTTTTACCGCCAGGACGAGATCCGCACCAAGTCGTTTGCGGCCAACCTCGATCAGGTGCTGATCCTGATCGCGGCAGAGCCCGTGTTTTCCGAAAGCCAGCTCTCCCGCGCCCTGATCGCAGCCGAAGCCGAGGGCATCAAGCCCATCATCGCACTCAACAAAAGCGACCTGGTGGAACCCTTCGCCCGCGCCTGGGAACGGCTGCTGCCGTACCGGCACATGGGCGCAGGCAAGCACTATGGCGTGCTGCCGCTGTCGCTGACACTCTCGAGCGACGTGGACCGCGCACTGCTGATGGAACACCTGCAGGGCAAGACCACGCTGGTGCTGGGCCCCTCGGGCTCGGGCAAGAGCACGCTGATCAATCTGCTGGTGCCGGGCGCCACGGTGCTGACCGGCGAGATCTCCCAGGCGCTGAACTCCGGCAAACACACCACGACCAGCACCCACTGGTACTGGACGGATGCGGCACGCACCACGGCGCTGATCGACTCCCCGGGCTTCCAGGAGTTCGGCCTGCACCACATCGCCCCGATGCAACTGGCCGCCTGCATGCCCGACATCGCCGCACACGCAACCGCCTGCAAGTTCTACAACTGCACCCACCTGCACGAACCGGGTTGCGGCGTTCTGGATGCCGTCAAAAACGGCCCCAGCGCTGGCGGGATAAGCCCTACGCGCTACAAAATTTATAGTGATTTATTTGACGAACTGAGCCACACGCGCTATTGACACAGACCCGAAGCCTCGGCAAGGCTTCGGAATCTCACCCCAGCAGACGTGCCAGCGTGAGCAACGCCAGCAACAGCATCCAGACGACCACGGACCGCCACACCAGCCCCACCACGCTGCGCAGATGGCCCACCTCGGGCTCACGGCCGGGGGTGGCATCGCTGTCCCCCATGTCGGCATCGATCTCCAGGCCTTGTGGCGCCTGCATTTCGGTGCGCGCCTTCAGAGCTTCTCCCCCCAGACGCACATTGATCGCACCTGCCGTGGCGGCCAGCACCACGCCATCGTTGTCGTTGGGGAAACGCTGCGCATGGAAACGCCAGCCTTCGATGGCCTCCTCGAAGCTCCCCACCACCGCAAAGCTCAGCGCCGTGAGCCGCGCGGGCAGCCAGTCGACCAGCGTCCAGGCCCGGGCACAGACCTGCTGCAGGGACGCGCTCGCGGGCTGGGCGCCCTCGCGCTGCTTGTAGTGCCAATAGCGCGAGACAAACTCGGCCAGGCGGTACAACACCGCCCCCGTAGGCCCCAGGCCCAAAGCCGCCAGCACCGAGAACCAGGCCAGCACACCAAAGACATGGCGGTGTGCGGCCAGCACCGAATACTCGATCACATGGCGCACGATCTCACTGCGGGGCAAAGCCCCCACATCGACCTGCTGCCAGTGCGCCAGGCGTTCACGGGCCGCGTCTTCATCGCCTTCTTCCAGCGCATCCCGGATGCCCGTGAAATGGTGACTGAACTGCCGAAAACCCAGCGTGACATACAGCACCGCCACACTCCACAAGACGGCAAACGGCCACCCGAGACCCCACAGCAGCGCCCAGTGAATGGCCAGCGTAACCAGGGCAGGCACCAGGACCGCGAGGCACCAAGCCACCCAGCCATGGTGGGGCTTGCCCGCGTCGAAATTGCGGCTCACGGACAGCGCCCACGCCCGCAGGCCCGCGTGAATGGGGTTGCTGCGTGCCAGAGGGCGGGCCTGCTCGATCAGCAGAGCGAACAGGATGGCGAAGAAACTCATGGGGGGCAATGATACTGGGGCTTCGCCACTCTGCACCCCATTGCGCATGAGCAGGGTCAGGCCTGCATGAACCGGTAGAAGTTGCGCAGCATGCCCGCCGTCGCGCCCCAGATGAAATGGTTCTTGTGGCCATCCTGGTAGGGCATGGAGAACCACTCGCGGTGCACACCATCCCGGTCGAACACATGGCGCCGGTGGTTGGAAGGGTCCAGCAGAAAAGCCAGCGGCACCTCAAACAGGTCGGCCACCTCGTACGGGTTGGGCTTGAGCACACAGTCCGGCCGCACCAGAGCGACCACCGGCGTGATGATGAAGGATGAGCCCGTGACATAGGTCGGCAGGGTCCCCAGCACCTCGACAAACTCGCGCGCGAGCCCCACCTCTTCCTGCGCCTCGCGCAGGGCCGTGTCGGCGGCCGTGGCATCACCAGGATCGGCCCGCCCGCCCGGAAAAGCCACCTGCCCCGAGTGCGTGGACAGGTGGGTCGTGCGCTCGGTGAGCAGCACCATGGGCTGCTCGCGCAACAGGATCGCCAGCAGTACGGACGCATGGGCCGGCTCGCGGTCCATGAACTTCTTCTCCAGCAGCACTTCGGGCTCCCAGCGAGGCGGATGCGCAAAACGTGCACGCAGCGCCTCGGGCGTCTGCGCGGCCACCGCCACGGCGGGCAAGTGCGCATCCACCCCCACCACCGGCACCTGGCGGGGATCAAAGTCGGGCAGGCTCGACAGCGGGGCAATGACCGATGAGACGGCAGGGATGGAAGAGGCGTTCACGAAAAAAGAATCTACAGACCAAAAAACAAAAAGCCGCTACAGGCTGATGCTGTAGCGGCTTGTCAGGACGGGCCCGCGCCTTATGCGGCGGTGGCTGCAACCTTGACGCGCGAAGGCAGCTTTTCCTTGATACGTGCCGACTTGCCGCTGCGTTCACGCAGGTAGTACAGCTTGGCACGGCGCACGTCACCACGGCGCTTGACTTCGATGCTGGCGATCAGGGGGCTGTAGGTCTGGAACGTACGTTCCACGCCTTCGCCGCTGGAGATCTTGCGCACGGTGAAGCCGCTGTTCAGGCCGCGATTGCGCTTGGCAATCACCACACCTTCGTAAGCCTGCACGCGCTTGCGGGTACCTTCCACCACGTTCACGCTCACGATGACGGTGTCACCAGGGGCGAATTCGGGGATGGTCTTGTTCAAGCGGGCGATTTCTTCCGCTTCCAGGGTCTGGATCAGGTTCATGTTTGATATCCAACGATCTTGTCCGCGCCAAAAATGGCTGCGTCGGGATTGACGATTCAGTGTTTTGCGGGAGGAATCCCTGTCAAAACGGCCGGCCAGAGGATCGAAAAGCCTTTGATTATAACAATTCAGCCAAGCTTGGCCAATACCGCTTCATCCGCCGGGGCCAAACGCCCCGCCTGGCGCGCCGCGTCGATGAGATCGGGGCGGTGGCGGGCCGTAGTGGCCAGCCGCTGGTCGCGCCGCCAGCGCTCGATCTGCGCGTGGTGCCCGGACATCAGCGCCGCAGGCACTTGCCGGCCAGACCACTCTTCCGGGCGTGTGTAGTGCGGGCAGTCGAGCAGACCATCCAGCGCAGGGTTGAAGCTGTCGAGCTGGTGGCTGCCCTCGTCATTGAGCACCCCGGGTTGCAGGCGGGCGACCGCATCCAGCAAAGCCATGGCGGCGATTTCACCGCCCGAGAGCACAAAATCCCCCAAACTCATCTGCACATCCACATGCGCATCGATAAAGCGCTGGTCAATGCCTTCGTAGCGGCCACACAGCAGAACAGCGCCCGCGCTGGCAGACCAGCCTTCCACGGCAGCATGGTTGAGCGGCGACCCGATGGGCGAAAAAAGCACCAGCGGCGCCCTGCCCTCCTCCGGCTCAGCCCGTTCCGCACGGATGGCCGCGAGGCACCGCTGCAACGGCTCGGCCATCATCACCATGCCAGGGCCACCGCCAAAGGGCCGGTCGTCCACGCGGCGGTAATTGCCCTCGGCCTGGTCGCGCGGGTTCCACAGGCGCACATCGACCTGGCCGCTGGCGTAGGCACGACGGGTCACGCCGCTCGCCAGGAACGGCGCGAACAGCTCGGGGAACAGGGTGATGATGTCAAAGCGCATGGTGCACGGCGCGAGGGAGCGATGTTCGATCAGTAGTCCGGTTGCCAATCGACCGTGATGCGCTTTTCGGGCAGATCCACCTTGTCAACGAAAGCCGAGACAAACGGAATCATGCGCTCCTGCGCCTTGCCGTCTTGTTCGTAGGCCAGCACCAGCACCGTTTGGGGGCCTGTGGACATCAGCTCTTGCACCTGCCCCAGCGCCACACCTTCGCGGTTGACGACCGACAGGCCCATCAGATCGACCCAGTAATACTCATCTTCCGTGGTGGTCGGAAAGCTGGAACGCGGCACAAAGATGCGGGCTCCGCGCAAGGCCTCGGCCGCATTGCGGTCGTCAATGCCCTGCGCCCAGGCGACCACGGTGTCCGAATGGTCCTTGGCCTGGCGGATGGACAAGAGCACCGTGCCGGCAAACGTCTTGGCGCCACGCTCGGAGGGCTGCAGGTACCAGCGTTTGGCCGAGTACAGCGCCTCGGGGCTGCTGCTGTGCGACAGCACCTTGAACCAGCCCTTGACGCCCCAGGCATCAGCAATGCGCCCCACCTCCACGGCATCGGGGGGCAGCTCTGCGGGTTCGAGGGTCAGGGTGGTGGTGGCCATGGTGGTGATTCCAGAATAGGAAAAGGGCGGGTTTCGCCAGACATGCCGACGAAACCCGCCCTTTTCAGGGAGCTTTAAGCAGCCTTCTTGGCGGCTTGCTTGATCAGGCGGTCCACGGTGGGCGAGGACTGGGCACCAACGCCCACCCAGTAAGCCAGACGGTCTTGCACGATGCGCAGGCCTTCTTCGGTTTCCTTGGCGGTGGGGTTGTAGAAGCCGATGCGCTCGATGAAGCGGCCATCACGGCGCACGCGCTTGTCAGCAACGACGATGTTGAAGAAAGGACGGCCCTTGGAGCCGCCGCGGGAGAGTCGAATGACGACCATGATTTATCCTTCGGGTGGTGAACTCCGGCAACATTTGCCGTAAGCCACAGTGTTCGCAACCATATTCGCAACGCTTGAGACACGCGACATGGCCACCCGGCCAGCGACACGCTGCAAAGCCTGCGATTATATCCATTTCCCTCAAATGCCCACCATCCGCCCTAGCACCGACAGCGATATCCCCGCCATTACCGCCATTTACCAACACCACGTCCTTCACGGTACCGGCACATTCGAGATCGATCCGCCCTCTGAAACCGACATGGCAGGCCGCCGCGCCGACGTTCTGGCCCGGGGCTTGCCCTGGCTGGTGGCCGAAAAAGACGGTCAGGTGCTGGGGTTTGCCTACGCCAACTGGTTCAAGCCGCGCCCGGCCTACCGCTTCTCGGCCGAAGACTCGATCTACGTGGCCGACAGTGCCCGTGGCATGGGCCTGGGCCGCAAGCTGCTGGCCGAGCTGGTCACACAGGCCGAAACGGCGGGCGTGCGCAAGCTGCTGGCGGTGATTGGCGACTCGGCCAATGCCGGCTCCATCGGGGTGCACCGCGCGCTGGGGTTTACCGACGTGGGCATCATGCGCTCGGTGGGATGGAAATTTGGCGCCTGGCGCGACATCGTGCTCATGGAAAAAACCCTGGGCGCGGGCGACACGACTGCGCCGGAATGATGCGATGCAACGCATGAAGAACAAAACCCTGGCGGCCTGGCTCGCCTTCTTGGGCGGCCCGCTGGGCCTGCACCGCTTTTACCTGCATGGTCTCTCCGACATGCTGGGCTGGATGCTCCCTATCCCGACCGCTCTGGGCATCTACGGCATCCAGCGGGTGCAGCAGCTCGGACAGGACGACCACTACAGCTGGGTGCTGATACCCCTGTTGGGCTTCACGATTGCCGGCTGCGCGCTGCGCGCCATCCTGTACGCGCTGACCACGCCAGAGGCATGGAACGCCCGCTTCAACCCCGGCGCGCCTGCCGATGCCGCGCCCGGGCAGACCCGGTGGATCACCATTGGCGCCATCGTGGTGTCGCTGCTGATCGGCACCACGGTGCTCATGGCCAGCCTCGCGTTCAGCTTTCAGCGGTACTTCGAGTACCAGATCGAGGAAGCCCGCAAGATCTCGCAGTGACCCCGGGCGCGACCAAACAAAACGCCCCATTGAATTCACATTCAAATGGGGCGTCAGCGCCTGCCCCTATTGCCTTATTAGCTATATTTTTTATAGCACTCCAAGATTTAGGGCACTCAGAATATCTGCAGGCTGATCCAGTACGCCACGGCCGCCACAAACGCGCTGGCCGGGATCGTCAAAATCCACGCCCAGACGATGTTGCCCGCCACCCCCCAGCGCACGGCGCTGGCGCGCTGGGTGGAGCCCACCCCCACG
Source organism: Acidovorax sp. (assembly GCA_018780365.1). Classification (GTDB taxonomy): domain Bacteria; phylum Pseudomonadota; class Gammaproteobacteria; order Burkholderiales; family Burkholderiaceae_C; genus Acidovorax. Next base: position 64,960 of record JADMJR010000069.1, read on the forward strand.
ATGGCGCCGGTGATGGTGTGGGTGGTGGACACCGGAATACCCAGTGTGGTCGCCAAAAACAGCGTCAGCGCCCCACCCGTCTCGGCACAGAAACCGCCCACGGGCTTGAGCTTGGTGATCTTCTGGCCCATGGTCTTCACAATGCGCCAGCCGCCGAACATGGTCCCCAGGCCAATGGCCACATAGCAGCTCACAATGGTCCAGGTCGGGGGCGAGGCATCGGTCGTCGAGGCATAGCCCGTGGCGATCAGCAGCAGCCAGATGATGCCGATGGTTTTTTGCGCATCATTGCCGCCATGGCCCAGGCTGTAGGCCCCGGCCGAGACAAGCTGCAGGCGGCGGAACCACTTGTCCACCTTGTTCGGGCGCGTGCGCCGGAAGATCCAGGCCACGCCCACCATCATGAGCGAGCCCAGCGCAAAGCCCAGCAATGGCGAGACGAAGATGAAGGCCACCGTCTTGAGAATGCCGGTGGACACCAGCGCACCCGCACCCGCCTTGGCGATCACGGCGCCCACAATGCCGCCGATGAGCGCATGCGAGGAACTGCTGGGGATGCCGTAGTACCAGGTGATCACGTTCCAGGTGATGGCACCCACCAGGGCACCAAACACCACGTGCGTGTCCACGATGCCAGGCTGCACGATGCCCTTGCCCACGGTGGCGGCCACGCTCAGGTGAAAGACAAAGATCGCCACGAAGTTGAAAAACGCCGCGAACAGCACCGCCTGGGCGGGCTTGAGCACGCCGGTGGAGACCACCGTGGCAATCGAATTGGCGGCGTCGTGGAACCCGTTCATGAAGTCGAACAGGAGCGCCAACGCCACGAGCAGAACCACAACCCAGAGGGCCGTCTGTATGGTTTCCATGCTGGTCAACCCGCCGGATCAGGAGTTTTCGAGGACGATGCCTTCGATGCAGTTGGCCACGTCCTCGCACTTGTCGGTGATGGTCTCCAGCAGCTCGTAAATGGCCTTGAGCTTGATCACCTCGCGCACATCGGGTTCTTCGCGGAAGAGCTTGCTCATGGCGCTGCGCATCACGCGGTCGGCGTCGGATTCGAGCTTGTCGATCTCTTCGCAGGTCTTGAGCGCGGCTTCTGCCACGGCCGGGTCGGCAATCTTGTCGAGCAACTTGACGGCATCGCGCAGGCGTTCACAGCACTTGAGGCTCAGGTCCGTGAGGCGCGTGATCTCTTCCGTCATGTGGCGCACGTCGTACAGCGCCATGGTTTCGGCCGAGTCCTGGATCAGGTCGGCCACATCGTCCATGGTATTGATGAGCGTGTGGATCTGCTCGCGGTCGATGGGGGTGATGAAGGTCTTGTGGATGGCCTTGTTCACCTCGTGTGTCACGCGGTCTGCGGCGCGCTCGGCGTTGTCCACGTCCTGGTTGTATTTGTCCCGCAGGTGCGGGTCACTGTAGTTCGCTACCAGCTGCGAGAAGGCTCGGGCCGCCTCGACAATGCGGTCCGCATGCTGGTTGAACATTTCGAAAAAATTGCCTTCGCGTGGCAACAGCTTGGCAAACAGCATGGGAACTCCTGGAACGGGATCGATTTTTAAAAGAGGGCCAAGTCATGACAAAACCATGACTCTTTCGTGACCCCGGGAGTTTAACCGTCCGCCCCACACCGGCCGATGCCTGCACGTCATGCGGTGATGCGCCCCTGGCAACATCCAGCGCTGCGCGCCTCCACCCACTCACGCACTGCGAAAGATGAAGTACACCGCCCCCACCAGGCACAACCCGGCCCAGAGGTAGTCCCATTTCAGGGGCTGGCCCATGTAGAACACGGCAAAGGGCACAAACACGGCCAGCGTGATCACCTCCTGCATGATCTTGAGCTGCCCCACGTTGAACTGGGTGAAGCCGATGCGGTTGGCGGGCACCTGCAACAGGTACTCGAACAGCGCAATGCCCCAGCTCACAAGGGCTGCGGTGTACCAGGGCGAGGACGCCAGGCTCTTGAGGTGCCCGTACCACGCAAAGGTCATGAAGACGTTGCTGGCAATGAGCAGCAAAATGGTCTGGAGCGAAACGGGCAGGGATTGGAGTGTGGACATCGACGGCCTCGGCCAGGGGCGACTGAACAAGGGGCGGATTATGAACAAAATCGGCACTTTGCGCCTGATGGGCATCATTTTTAAGCTACAAAAACAATAGCAAACACCTCACCCACCCAGCCACGGTACGCCATAAAAAAAGGCACTGCCCCAGGGCAGTGCCTTGCTGAAAACCCAGACCCTGCGCCCGTTGCCGGGCGGGTTGGGCGGTGCGGGTTACTCGCCCAGATAGGCGGCGCGCACCTTGGGGTCGTTCAGCAGTTGCTGGCCCGGGCCGGTCATGGTGATCAGGCCGGACTCCATCACGTAGCCACGGTCGGCAATGGCCAGCGCGCGGCTGGCGTTCTGCTCCACCAGCACGATGGTCACGCCCAGGGCGTACACGTCGCGCACCACTTCAAAGATCTTGTCCACCATGATGGGCGACAGGCCCATGGAGGGCTCATCGAGCAGCAGCACCTTGGGCTGGCTCATCAGCGCGCGGCCCATGGCCAGCATCTGCTGCTCGCCGCCGGACATGGTGCCCGCCAGCTGGTCCTTGCGCTCGCGCAGGCGCGGGAAGATGGTGAACATCTTCTCGATGTCGGCCAGGATGCCCGCCTTGTCCTTGCGGATGTAGGCGCCCATCTGCAGGTTCTCGGTGATGGTCATGCGCGCGAACACGCCACGGCCTTCCGGCACCATCACAAGGCCTTCCTTGACCAGGTCCCAGGCGCCCTTGCCCTTGATGCTCTTGCCAAGGTATTCGATGTCGCCATCGTTCATGGGCAGCGTGCCGGTGATGGCCTTCATGGTGGTCGTCTTGCCGGCGCCGTTGGAGCCGATCAGCGAGACCAGCTCGCCCTCGCGCACTTCGAAGTCCACGCCCTTGACGGCCTGGATACCGCCGTAGGCCACCTTCAGGCCCTTGACCTGCAGCAGTACCTTGTTGGATTTTTCGGCCATTCTCAATGTCCTCCGGTGCCCAGATAGGCCTCAATCACTTTTTCGTTCTTCTGCACTTCGGCAGGGTTGCCTTCGGCGATCTGCTTGCCGTAGTCGAGCACGGTCACGCGGTCGCACAGGCCCATCACCAGCTTCACATCGTGTTCGATGAGCAAGATGGTGCGGTTGTCGTTGCGGATGCGGTCGATCAGCTCGCGCAGCTGCACCTTCTCGGTGGCGTTCATGCCGGCAGCAGGTTCGTCCAGGGCAATCAGCTGCGGGTCGGTGGCCAGGGCACGGGCGATCTCCAGACGGCGCTGGTCGCCATAAGACAGGGTGCGCGCCTTGTAATCGGCGAACTTGCCGATGCCCACATAGTCAAGCAGCTCTTGCGCGCGCTTGGCAATCGCGGCCTCTTCCGCCTTGAAGCCCTTGGTGCGCAGCACCGCGCCGAACAGGCCGGACTTGGTGCGGATGTGGCGGCCCACCATCACGTTCTCCAGCGCCGTCATTTCTGCAAACAGGCGGATGTTCTGGAATGTGCGGGCGATGCCGGCTTTGGCCACTTCGTGCACGGCCGTGGGCTCATAGGGCTTGCCGGCCAGCTCAAACGTGCCAGCGTCCGGGGTGTACAGGCCGGTGATCACGTTGAAGAACGTGGTCTTGCCAGCACCGTTGGGGCCGATGAGGCCGTAAACCTGGCCACGCTTGATGGTGATGCCCACATCGGACAGGGCCTGCAGGCCGCCGAACCGCTTGGAAATACCGGCGACCTTCAGCACCACTTCATTGGATTTCTCTGTCATTGCTAACTTTCAGTGGTGTTCTTCAGGTCTTCTGCGTGAGGCTTTTGCCGTGTTCGGGCGATGGCCACAGGCCGCGGGGACGCATCAGCATGATGATGATCATGGCCAGTGCGATCAGCAGCTGGCGCAGGATGGCGGAGTCCAGGCGGCCATCCGTCATGGCCTGCAGCGGGCCGGCGACGTAGCGCAGCACCTCGGGCAGGGCCGACAGCAGCACGGCACCCAAAATTACGCCGGGGATGTGGCCGATACCGCCCAGCACCACCATGGCGACGATCATGACCGACTCCATCAGGCTGAACGACTCGGGCGACACAAAGCCCTGGAACGCACCGAACATGGCCCCCGACACGCCGCCGAACGAAGCGCCCATGGCAAACGCCAGCAGCTTCATGTTGCGGGTGTTGATGCCCATGGCCTTGGCGGCGATTTCGTCTTCACGGATGGCCATCCAGGCACGACCGATGCGCGAATCCTGCAGGCGGTAGCAAATGATGACGGAGATCACCACCAGCACCAGGAACAGGTAGTAGTACAGCGTGACGGAGTTGATGTCGAAGCCGAACAGCTCCAGGCGCTTGCCCAGGTCCAAGCCAAAGATTTTGACCGAATCGATCTGGCCCAGGCCCTTGGGGCCGTTGGTCAGGTTGGCGGGGTGATCCAGGTTGTTCAGGAAGATGCGGACAATTTCGCCAAAGCCCAAGGTCACGATGGCCAGATAGTCACCGCGCAACTTCAAGGTGGGCGCACCTAAAAGCGCCCCAAAGAACGCCGCCAATATCGCCGCCGCCGGTATCACCAGCCACAGTGAGGTGTGCAGCCCGTTGGGGAACATGGCGGCAAACGCCGCAAAGTTGTCCGCCAGGTGCGGTGAAGCCATCAAGGCAAACAGGTAGGCACCCACGGCGTAAAACGCCACGTAGCCCAGGTCGAGCAGGCCGGCGTAGCCGACCACGATGTTCAGGCCCAGGGCCAGCAACACATACAGCAGGGCCAGGTCGGCAATGCGCACCCAGGCGTTGCCGAAGGATTGCAGGATCAGCGGCAGCACCAGCAGCGCGACGGCGCCGATGATCCAGTTGGTTTTGGTGTTCTTCATGGTGTGAGGCTCCTCAGGCGCGATCCGCCACACGCTCACCCAGCAGGCCCGAGGGGCGCAGCGTCAGGATGATGATGAGCACGATGAACGCAAAGATGTCGGTGTAGTGGCTGCCCAAGAGGCCGCCCGTGAGCGTGCCGATGTAGCCCGAGCCAATCGCTTCGATCAGGCCCAGCAGGATGCCGCCGACCACCGCGCCGGCCAGGTTGCCGATGCCGCCGAACACGGCCGCCGTGAAGGCCTTGAGGCCCGGCAGGAAGCCCATGGTGTGCTGTGCGGTGCCGTAGTTGGACGCATACATGATGCCGGCGATGGCCGCCAGCACGGCGCCGATGATGAAGGTGGCCGAGATCACCATGTCGGGTTTGACACCCATCAGGGAAGCCACGCGGGGATTCTCTGCGGTGGCGCGCATGGCGCGGCCCAGGTTGGTGTGGTTGACCAGGTACACGAGGGATGCCAGTGCGACGGCCGTCACGCCCAGGATCAGGATCTGCGTGGGGGTGATGAACGCGCCACCAATCTCGAACGGCGAGCTGGGCAGCAGTGTCGGATAGGGCTTGTAGTTGGGCTTCCAGATGATCATCGCCAGCGTCTGCAGCAGGATCGACATGCCGATGGCGGTGATCAGGGGAGCCAGGCGCGGACTGGTGCGCAATGGCTTGTAGGCCACTTTTTCGATCACAAAATTGAGGGTTGCGGCGACCACGCAGGCAATGATGGTGGCCAGCAGCAGGATGACCCAGCCCGGCGCGCCAGGCATTGCGGCCTGCATCATTCCTATACAACTCCAACTGGTCAGAGCCCCGATCATGAGCACTTCGCCGTGGGCGAAATTGATCAGCTGAATAATGCCGTACACCATCGTGTAGCCCAAGGCTATCAAGGCGTACATGCTGCCGAGTACCAGACCGTTGATGATCTGTTGCAGCAAAATGTCCATAAGAGAAGTCCTTCGTTTGTGACGCACCCACCGCTCAGGCACCGGAATCGGTACAGCCTTGTGGGCCCGACTGCCATCTAGCAAAAAACCCGCCAGGAATACAACTGTGCGGGTTTGTGGACGGGATTGTAGCGAGTAGTCACAACCGCCCCTATTCAAGCTGGGCGGGGTTTTCCCTCGGGTTTTAGCCACATCAGCGTGCAACGCAATTCATAAGGAAAAATGATGCACGCAGGATCATTGATGTGCAAACTTATTACCTCAATCATGCAAAATCAGCATAACGAGACAAAAACCTGCCCCCTCAGACCTCTTCGTCCAGGTCTGCAGAGGCATTGCGATCACGCAGGTTGCGCATCTTCTGTGCAATCTTGATTTCCAGGCCACGCTCCACTGGCTGGTAGAACCCGGGCTCGGGCATGCCTTCCGGCAGGTAGTTCTCTCCCGCGGCAAAGCCCCCTTCTTCATCGTGCGCGTAGCGGTAGCCCTTGCCGTAGTCCAGCTGCTTCATGAGCTGGGTGGGCGCATTGCGCAGGTGCATGGGCACGGGGCGTGTGCCATCTTGCTTGACCCAGGCGCGCGCCGCGTTGTAGGCCTTGTAGACCGCGTTGGACTTGGGGGCCACCGCCAGGTACACCACACACTCGGCCAGCGCCAGCTCGCCCTCGGGGCTGCCCAGGCGCTCGTAGACCTCGGTAGCGTCGAGCGCCAGGCGCAGGGCGCGCGGGTCGGCCAGGCCAATGTCCTCGCTGGCCATGCGCACCAGGCGGCGGGCCATGTAGCGCGGGTCGGCGCCGCCGTCGAGCATGCGCACAAGCCAGTACAACGCGGCGTCAGGGTCGGAGCCCCGCACCGACTTGTGCAGCGCGCTGATGGTGTCGTAGAACTGCTCGCCCCCTTTGTCGTAGCGGCGCATGCGTTCGCCCAACACCTTGAGCAGCCAGGCGTCGGTGATCTCGGTGAGCTTTTCCTGCGTGGCCGCCATGGCCAGCGTCTCCAGCGTGTTGAGCAAGCGGCGCGCATCGCCATCGGCGTAAGCCACCAGGCGGTCGATTGCTACACTTTCAATAGCTGGAAAGTCTTGCTCATCGCGCGCCAGGCCCACAATTTGCTTCAAATCCTGTTCGGACAGCGGCTGCAGCACGTACACCGCAGCGCGCGACAGCAGCGCGGAGTTCACCTCGAACGAAGGGTTCTCGGTGGTGGCGCCAATGAAGGTGAACAAGCCGCTTTCGACATGCGGCAAAAAGGCATCCTGCTGGCTCTTGTTGAAGCGGTGCACCTCATCGACGAAGACGATGGTGCGCTGCTGCATCAAACCATCACGCGCGGCTTCGGCGCGCTCCACGGCCTCACGGATGTCCTTAACCCCCCCCAGCACGGCGCTGATGCTGATGAACTGCGCGTCGAAGGCATCGGCCATGAGCCGTGCGATGGTGGTCTTGCCCACACCCGGCGGGCCCCAGAGGATGCAGCTGTGCGGGCGGCCCGATTCGAACGCGAGCCGCAGCGGCATGCCCGGGCCCAGCACATGCTGCTGCCCGATCACCTCGCCCAGCGTGCGGGGCCGCAGGCGCTCGGCCAGGGGCTGGTGGCCCGAGGGGTGGGCCGGGTGTGCTTGGGAGGAGGCGGAGGCACTGCGCGCTGCCATGTTCGTGTCCTGTCTACGTCACGCTATTTTTAAGCCAAATTGGGCCCTGGCGCCCTACCATCAAGCGCTGGCAGCTATTCTTTTCGCAGCAACCTACTGTTTGACCACATCCGCCCCGGCGGGCGGCTTGAACTGGAAGGTGCTGGCGGGCAGCGCCGCATTGGCCTGCATGCCGGTAAAACGAATCAGCGAGCGCTGGCCAAAACTGTCCAGAATGTCGAGCGCCGCCAGCTGGTCCCCCGCAAAACCCACACGCACACTCTTGAGCTGGCCGTCCCTGGTCTTGGGGCTGGCCAGCACCCACTGCAGGCCATCGGCCTCGGGCGCGGCTTCGAGCGTGAACTCGGCCTTCAGCGCCGACAGGTCGGGGGCGGACGCCAGCAGCGCCGCAGGCGTGCTGCCCAGCGCCTGGGACTGCGAGCGCTGGGTGACCTGGTTCAGGTCCACGTCGTAGAGCCACAGGGTCTGGCCGTCGGCCACGATGGTCTGCTCGAACGGCTTCTTGTAGACAAACTTGAAGCGCCCCGGGCGCTGGAACTCAAAACTGCCGCTCGACGTTTTGGTGCGCGCGGTCTGCCCGTCCTTGGGCGGCGAGGTCACCGTCTGGCTGAAGTCCGCACGGCCGGTCTGCGTGCCCTTCATGAAGGACTCAAGGCTTTTTATGCCGTCAGCGCTTGCTGCGCTTGCGGCAGCAGCTATCAAAATTGCAGTGGCGATCTTTTTCAACAAAAACTCCTGTGGGGCACGGGCCGGGCTTGGCGCCCTGCCTGGGTCATTCACTCACTACGCGCTGGCACCAAAACTTCGCGCTGGCCGCTGGTGGTGAGGCCACTGACGAGTCCGGCCTTTTCCATGTCTTCCAGCAAACGCGCCGAGCGGTTGTAGCCAATGCGCAGCTTGCGCTGCACGTACGAGATGCTCGCCTTGCGGTCCTTGAGCACCACCTCGACGGCCTGGTCGTACATGGGGTCCTTCTCGCCCCCGTCGCCGCCGCCCTCCCCTGACAGATCGCCCTCGCCATCCACAGTTCCGCCTTCGAGCACACCTTCGATGTAGTCCGGCTCCCCTTGTTCCTTGAGGTAACTGACGACACGGTGTACTTCCTCGTCCGACACAAAGGCGCCGTGCACCCGGATCGGCAGGCCTGTGCCGCTGGCCATGTAGAGCATGTCGCCCATGCCCAGCAGGGCTTCGGCGCCCATCTGGTCGAGGATGGTGCGGCTGTCGATCTTGGAGCCCACCGAGAACGCGATGCGGGTGGGGATGTTGGCCTTGATCAGGCCGGTGATCACGTCCACGCTGGGGCGCTGCGTGGCGAGGATCAGGTGGATGCCGGCGGCCCGCGCCTTTTGCGCCAGGCGGGCGATCAGCTCTTCGATCTTCTTGCCCACCACCATCATCAGGTCGGCCAGCTCGTCGATGATGACCACGATGTGCGGCAGGCGCTGCAGCGGCTCGGGCTCTTCGGGCGTCAGGCTGAAGGGGTTGTAGATGAACTCCTCGCGCGCCTTGGCCTCGTCGATCTTCACGTTGTAGCCCGCCAGGTTGCGCACACCCAGCTTGGACATGAGCTTGTAGCGGCGCTCCATCTCGGCCACGCACCAGTTCAGGCCGTGCGCCGCCTGCTTCATGTCGGTGACCACGGGCGCCAGCAGGTGCGGGATGCCTTCGTAGACCGACATTTCCAGCATCTTGGGGTCGATCATCAACAGGCGCACATCGCGCGCCTCGGCCTTGTACAGCAGCGACAGGATCATCGCGTTGATACCCACCGACTTGCCCGAGCCGGTCGTCCCGGCCACCAGCACGTGCGGCATCTTGGCGAGGTCTGCCACCACCGGGTTGCCCACGATGTCCTTGCCCAGGCCCATGGTGAGCATGCTCTTGGCCTCGTGGTAGACCTGCGAGCCCAAGATCTCGGACAGACGGATGGACTGGCGCTTGGCATTGGGCAGCTCCAGCGCCATGTAGTTCTTGCCCGGGATGGTCTCCACCACGCGGATGGACACCAGGCTGAGCGAGCGCGCCAGGTCCTTGGCCAGGCCCACGATCTGCGAGCCTTTCACGCCCGTGGCGGGCTCGATCTCGTAGCGTGTGATCACGGGGCCGGGCATGGCGGCTACCACGCGCACTTCCACGCCGAAATCCTTGAGTTTTTTCTCGATGAGGCGACTGGTCATCTCCAGCGTCTCGGGCGCTACGGTCTCCTGGCGCTGCAGCGGGCCGTCGAGCAAGTCCACCAGCGGCAGCTTGCTGTCGGGCATCTCGGTGAACAGCGGTTTCTGCCGCTCCTTCACCACACGCGCGCTTTGGGGTACATCGACCAGGACTGGCTCAATGATCTGGATGGGCTCCGGGTGATGCACCTCACTCTCGGTTCGCTCTTCCAACACCACCACTTCGCGCTCGCGCGCGGCCTTGCGGCCCACGGCCACGTCCTTGGCCACCTCGCGCTGGGCCCGGCGCGACTGCACCAGAGCATCAATGCGCCCCCCCAGAAACTCCGCCACATGGCCCCACGAAAAGCGGAACACCAGCGCCGCCCCCGCCACCGCCAGCACAATCGCCAGCAGGCCAGAGCCCGTGAACCCCAGCCATTTCACGCTGGTCGGCCCGGTGAGATAGCCCAGCACGCCGCCGGCATGGCCCGGCAAAAAAGATTCGAAGCGGTACAGGCGCGACCATTCCAGCGCGGTGCTCGCCCCCATCAACACCACCAGGCCCAGCCAGAAAGTGGCCCGGCGCACCAACGGACTGGCGGCCCCAGCCACGGCTTCGCCCCCGCGCATCCAGCGCGCCAGCGACGACAGCCAAGCCCGCACGCCGGCCGCCACACACCACCACACCGAGAAGCCCATCGCAAAATAGCTGCCATCGGCCAGCCAGGCCCCCAGTCGGCCCGCCCAATTGGCCACCATGCGGGCATCGCGCGCCCCCGAGGTGGACCAGGCCGCATCCTGGGCCGAGTAACTGACCAGCGCCAGCAGCCAGAAAACCAGGGCCAACAGGCCCACCATCAGGCCAATTTCATGGCCAAAACGGGCAGCGCCCGTGCGGGGCGGCGACTTGGCCGCCGCCGATGCATTCAGGGTATTGAGGGAATAGGTCATAAGCGTGCCGGGCGAGCTTACCCCAAGCATCCCGGGGATGTGGGCTTGCCAGACCGCTGCAAGGCGGTACCGTCAGCCCAGCGCGTTCAGCCGATCCTTGAGCAGGGTCGCGCCACTCGGCAGCGCCTCGATGAAGCCACGCTCTTCCAGGTCCTTCATCACGCGACTGACCATTTCGCGAGAAGCGCCCACCATCTTGGCCAGGTCCTGGCGCGAAATCTTGTCCTTGATCACGAGCTGGCCCTGGGCATCGGGCAGCGCAAAGTCCAGCAACGCATGGGCCACACGGCCATACACATCCAGTAACGCCAGTGACTCAATTTTGCGATCGGCATGGCGCAGGCGCTTGACCAGGCCACGCATCACCACCAGCGCCATGGAGGCGTTCTCTGTGAGGCACCGGGCAAACTCGGTGCGGCCGAGCATGAGCACATCGGTCTGCACCTCGGCACGCACCGTGGCCGAATGGGGTTCGTTGTCGATGATGCTCATCTCGCCCAGGTAGTCGCCCTGGGCCAGGGTGGCCAGGATCACCTCGCGCCCCCGGCTGTCCGAGGTCATCACCCTCGCACGCCCCGTGAGCAGGATGAACAGGGCATTGGACTTCTGCCCCTGCTCCACCAAAGGCTCGCCGCGCTTGAAACGGCGCTTGATCACCGCGCCGCTGATCACCTCGGCCTGTGCCACCGTCAGCAGCGAGAACAAAGGCACCCGGCGCAACAGGTCCAGGTTGGACAACATCGTCGACATGCAAACATCTCCTCACAGGGTGCGACCCAACCGGAGCCGCAACGGGTTATCAATGGGTTCTTACAATCGCCGTGATTGAAAAGGGGGCGGCTTGCGCGAACGGCTGTCGGTTGATACTCGACGGCCCGCCCCCAGCTTTCCCAACAGCGCTCCATGTAGCGGGCGCAAAACACAGGCTTTTACCATGTCCACCACCCAACACGCGAAAGTTCTGAT
>JADMJR010000166.1 GCA_018780365.1 Acidovorax sp.
GGGTTGGGTGGCATTGAAGCTGTCCGATCGCAAGGCGCAGCGGCCCCGTGGGGACTGCCCATGAAGCGACAACTATCGCTGGATGCCAGGGGCGTCGCGCTGGCCGGGCCGGCAGATCTGCCTGCGCTGGATCATCTGGAGAACGCCGCATTCTCCAGCGACAGGATCTCGCGCAGAAGCTGGGGACGTCTGCTGGTGAGTCGCTCGGCCCGTGTTCTGGTGTGCCGCTCTGGCCATGCGCTGGATGGTGCCTGCGTGGTATTGCGCCGCGAGGGATCGTCCGTGGCCCGCCTGTACTCCATCGCGGTGGTGCCGTCCAAGCGGCGCGCTGGCGCGGCCGCCAGGCTGCTGGAGGCGGCGATCTACGGTGCGCGTGATGCGGGCTGTGCGGTGCTGCGGCTGGAGAGCCGGGGCGGCAACCTGGCCGCGCACCGTTTGTTCGAGCGCCACGGCTTTGTACACACCGGGCGCAAGCCCGCCTATTACGAAGATGGCGAAGAGGCGCTGTGCTTTCAGAAGGACCTGTTTGACGGGGCGCTGGCGCAGGTGGGTGCGGCGCACGAGGTGCGCCACTATGCGCAGACGCTGGACTTCACCTGCGGCCCCTGTGCCTTGCTGATGGCAATGTCCGCCTTGGACCCGGCCATGCCGGTGAACCAGGCGGCCGAGATCCGCCTGTGGCGCGAGGCCACTACGGTGTTCATGGCTGCAGGCCACGGCGGGTGCGGGCCGTTCGGGCTGGCGCACGCCGCGCTGGCCCATGGCTTTGAGGTGTCGGTGTATGCGGCTGCAGGCGCCTCGCTGTTCATGGACAGCGTGCGCGACCCCCGCAAGAAGGACGTGATCCAGTTGGTGGAAAACGACTTCAAGGCGGCGCTGGAGGCGCGCCAGGTGCCGATCCATGCACGGGCTGTGTCGCCCGACAGTGTGATCGAGCAACTGCGGGCGGGTCGCTTGCCCATCGTGCTCATCAGTCTGTGGCGCCTGTACCGGGAGAAGACGCCGCACTGGGTGGTCATCACAGGCTTCGATGGCGCGGTGTTTCGCCTGCTGGACCCCATGGCGCGTTCCGGCGATCCCGATGGCTGTGTGTCCATCAGTTGGGGTGAATTCAAGAAGATCGCGAGGTATGGGCGCCGTGGGCGCACCGCAGCGGTCATCCTTTCTGGAAAGAAATAAATTGTCCTCAGAACATGTCATCGTGGTGGAGAAGGTGGCCGACTTCCGGTGGAGCGAGCCGGACCTCAAGGTCATCACGGCAGAGCAATTCGTTGCGGAGCAGCCGGACGACCGTGGGCGCCTGCGCAAGGTCACCAACCTGTGCAGGAACTATGGCTACCTCAGCATGGGCTACTACTGCTCGTTGCTGGCCGAAGCGCGCGGCGACCGTGTAACGCCCAACGTGGACACCATCCTGAGCCTGCAGCGCAAACGCATCGAGCCATCGGCGCTGGCGCAGCTGAATCGGCTGATTGGCCCGCTGAAGGAAATACCGCGCTCGGTGAACACGCTGACGTTGCATGTGTTCTTTGGGATCATGGACGACCCGGCGCTGGCGGCCTTGGCGCGCAAGAGTTTTGAGCTGTTCCGCTGCCCGCTCATGGAGGTCACGCTGGAGCGGCAGGAGCAGTCCGCCCACTGGCAGATCGGTGGCATACAGGCGCTGGATCTGCGCGACGTGGATGCGGCGCGCGACGAGGTCTTTGTGCAGGCGCTGCGCCAGTACACGCGGCGCAGCTGGCGCCCCCTGATCGCGATGCCCCAGCCGCGCATGGACCTGGCCGTGCTGCACGACCCCCATGACAGCCTGCCGCCGTCCAACCCCAAGACACTGCGCAAGCTGGTGGACGTGGGGCAGGAGATGGGCATTGCCGTGGAACTGATCGAGAAGAAGGACCTGTCGCGCCTGACCCAGTTCGACGCACTGTTCATCCGGGAGACCACGGCCGTGACGCACCACACCTTCCAGTTTGCGAAAAAAGCCATGGCGGAAGGCATGCCGGTCATCGACGACCCAGCGTCCATCCTGCGTTGCACCAACAAGGCCTTTCTGGCGGAGCTGCTGCGTGAGCATGCGATTGCCACCCCGCTCACGCACATGGTCAGCCGCCGCACGCTGGCCGACATGCAGCACCGGCTGAGTTACCCCGTGGTGGTGAAGGTGCCAGACGGAGCGTTCAGCCGCAGTGTGAAGAAGGCCGAGAGCGTTGAACAACTGCAGACCATCGCCAAAAACATGCTCAAGGAATCGGAAATCATCCTCGTGCAGGAGTTCATGTACACCGACTTCGACTGGCGCATCGGCGTGCTGGCCGGGCAGGCCCTGTTCGCGGCGAAATACTTCATGTGTGACGGGCACTGGCAGATCCTGCAGCACACCGCCAATGGCAAGTACACCGAAGGCCGGGTCCAGGCCGTGCCGCTCGACCAGGTGCCCCCGCAGGTGCTGGCGGCGGCAGTCAGCTCTGCCCGCTTGGTAGGCCATGGTTTTTATGGCGTGGACCTCAAGTCCACGGCGTCCGGGGTGTACGTGATCGAGATCAACGACAACCCGAACCTGGATGTGGGGGTGGAAGACGCTGCCCTGGGCGATGGGCTGTACCGCGTGCTGCTCATGCACTTCCTCAAGCAGGTAGAGCAGCGGTTCAGCACCCACAAGGCGGGCCGCAACCTGGAGCGCCAGGCCACCTTGAGCCTGGCAGTGGCTGCGGTGTAGGCCCTTCTTCTTTCTGCGTGTATGCCGCCAGTGGGCGGTTGCAAGCTTGCAAAGGGAGGGTGTGGGCAGATGGTGGGGCTGCTCACACCCGCTCTTTCTGCTGTGGGAAAGAAGTCTATGATTTTTGCTATTAAATAGATAGCTAATAACGCATTGTGGATGCGCGGAAGGCGGCATTTTTTCTTGTATTTTTGGCTTGTGTCTGCGCCGCGCTCACCAACAGGCTCCACGTCTGCGTCTTTTTTTGTCGTGCAGCCTGTGCAGGTGCTGGCCTGGCGTGGGCTTGGGGCCGGCTCATCACGGCTGCCATGGCAGTTTTGTGTGCGTGGGTGGCGAATGGGTCTACGACCAGGGCACGCGGGTGGGGCCCCTGTGGCCCGGCAGACGGTGCGATGATCGGCTGGCCCTCTGCCGTACTCCCGCTGCCTTGGCATCCCCCCAAGTCTGGTGTGACCGCCACAGGCAGACGCTTCATCTTCACACCCCATGACCCAGGCAACGCCCCACCAGTCCCCCATCTCGAATCCGCTGGATTCACTCGTCCCTTTGCTGTTTGTCGCGCTCTGGAGCACGGGCTTCATCGGTGCCAAGCTGGGCCTGCCGTACATCGAGCCGCTGACCTTCCTGGGGCTGCGTTTTGCCATCGTCACCGTGCTCATGCTGGCCGTGGTGGCGCTGGTGCGTGCGCCCTGGCCCCCGGCGGGCAGGGCCTGGGGGCACATCGCGGTGTCGGGCCTGTTGGTGCATGGCGTCTACCTGGGCGGAGTGTTCATGGCCATTGGCCACGGGCTGCCGTCGGGCATCACGGCATTGGTGGTGGGGTTGCAGCCGCTGTTGACGGCCCTGGTGGCGGGCGCCTTGTTGGGCGAGAAGGTGCGGCCCGCGCAGTGGGTAGGGCTGGGGTTGGGGTTCAGCGGCGTGGCGCTGGTGGTGGCGGGCAAGGTGGCGACCGTGCCCGCCGGTGCTTTGGCGGGCATGCTGCTGCCCGCGCTGGTGGCGCTGCTGGGCATCACGGCGGGAACGCTGTACCAGAAACGTTTCTGCCCCTCGTTCGATCTGCGCACGGGCTCGGTGATCCAGTACCTGCCATGTGCCATGGCCATGGCGGTGCTGGCCTATGCCACCGAAACCATGGCGATCACATGGAGCGGTGAATTCGTGTTTGCGCTCGGCTGGCTGGTGCTGGTGTTGTCGCTGGGGGCCGTGAGCCTGCTGAACCTGCTCATCCGCCGGGGCGGTGCGGTGAACGTGGCCAGCCTGTTTTACCTGACCCCACCCACCACGGCGCTGATTGCCTGGGCCATGTTTGGTGAAACGCTGACCGGCTGGGCGTTGGTGGGGATGGCGTTGGCTGCTGCGGGGGTGTGGCTGGCGCGGCAGACGCGGTGAGGGCGGCGTTTATCAGGGCGTGGCCCTCTGGAAGCACGCAGGGTTGCGCTGCAGTTTGAACCGTTGTGGATCGAATTTGCTACATTATTCGTAGCAAATTCCGCATGCTGGACGCGCGCAGAAGCCCATTTTTTTATAAATTTACGTACCACCGGACGGTACTTCGTCCCTCAGACGGGGGGATGCACCGCAAGGATGTTCAGCGGCCCTGAGATGGAGAGCCCGCTGAAACCTACCGCGGACTCCAGTGCGGACACATGGCCGCCCTCTGCCCATACATCCACCAGTGCATCTTTCTCCCCAAACTGGCAGGCAATGGTGGCGATGCGGAATGTATCCGTGCGGTCGACAAGGAGCTGTGCCGGCCAGCGGACCCGAAACCAGTGTTTGCACTGGAACTCAATGCGCTTCCAGTCCGACGGGCGGCGAATGTGGTTGATGCAGTCCACCTGCTTCGCCAGCAACGCGGCCTCGGTCGGTTGCAGCGCGGAAGCAGCGGCGTGGAGCAAGGCTTTCTCAAACGGTAGCAGCTGGTTGGCGGGCGTGGGCGCGACGATGGGCCGGAGAGATCCGGTCGGTGCAGCCATGGCAACGGCCTCAGAGCTTGCGCAGCCGTTCCAGCGCAGCGCGCAGCGTCTCGTCCTTCTTGGCAAAGCAGAACCGCACCACACGCTGGTCAAACCCGTCGCCATAAAACGCCGACAGCGGAATCGCCGCCACGCCCACTTCGCGGGTGAGCCACTGGCAGAAGTCGGCCTCGTTCAGGTCGCTGATGGCCGAGATGTCCACGCACTGGAAGTAGCTGCCGGTGCTGGGCAGCAGCTTGAAGCGCGAGCCTGCCAGCCCTTCGCGGAACAGGTCGCGCTTGGCCTGGTAGAACGCGGGCAGCTGCAGGTAGGGCGTGGGATCTTGCAGGTAGGCGGCCAGTCCATGCTGCACGGGGGTGTTCACGGTGAACACGTTGAACTGGTGCACCTTGCGGAACTCGGCCGTCAGTGCTGCGGGGGCCGCCACGGTGCCGACCTTCCAGCCGGTGACGTGGAAGGTCTTGCCGAAGCTCGACACGATGAAGGCGCGGGCGGCAAGACCGGGAAAGCGTGCAGCGCTTTCATGCTCGGCGCTGTCGAACACCATGTGCTCGTACACCTCGTCGCTGATGAGCAGGATGTCGGTGGGCGCGAGCAGGTCTTCCAGCTGGCGCATCTCCTGGGCCGTCCAGATGGTGGCGCTGGGGTTGTGCGGGCTGTTGATGAGGATGGCGCGGGTGCGCGGCGTGATGGCCGCGCTGATCTTGCCGAAGTCGGGCCGGAAGGTGCCGGGCGTGAGCGGCACGCGCACGGCCTTGCCACCCGCCAGCTCGATGTTGGGCACGTAGCTGTCGTAGCAGGGGTCCAGCACGATGACCTCGTCGCCCGGGTGCACGATGGCCAGGATGGCAGTGATGATGGCCTGCGTGGCACCAGCGGTGATGGTGATTTCGGTGTGGGGGTTGTAGGCACGGCCATGCAGCGCCTCGATCTTGCGGGCCACGGCTTCGCGCAGCACCGGCACGCCGGGCATGGGCGGGTACTGGTTGTGCCCGGCCTGCATGGCGGCGGTGACGGCGTTCACCAGCTCGGGGGCACATTCAAAGTCGGGGAAGCCCTGGCCCAGGTTGACGGCCTTGTGTTCTGCGGCCAGCGCCGACATCACGGTGAAGATGGTGGTTCCCACGTTGGGCAACTTGCTGGGGACGGTGGGTGTGCGGGCGGTGGTTGGGGTCATGGCGCAGCAGCGTGGATGGGTGCGGGGTGTTTTGGGGGGTGAGCTGGGGTCACAGCTCGTAGTCGTTGACATGGCCCGTCATCGCGCGGGCAATCAGCTCGCGGCTCAGGCGGTCGCTGAGCAGTTCGGCAAACTTGTAGACGAAGTTGCGCAGGTAGGCGCCACGCTTGAAGGCGACGCGCGCCACGCTCTGGCCGAACAGATGGCCCACGGGGCGCACCACCAGGTCGCCGAGCGGGTCGTCGCGCATGGCCATCTCGGCCACGATGCCGATGCCCAGGCCCAGGCGTACATAGGTCTTGATCACGTCCGAATCGATGGCTTCGAGCACGATGCGCGGCTGCAGCTTGCGGGCGGCAAAGGCGTGGTCGATCTTGCCGCGCCCGGTGAAGGACGGGTGGTAGGTGATGAGGGCTTCATGGGCCAGGTCGTCCAGGCCGATGCGCTCTTTTTGCGCCAGCGGGTGGTCGGTGGGCACCACCAGCACGTGCTGCCACTCGTAACAGGGCAGGGTGACCAGTTCAGGGTAGTCCGCCAGGGATTCGGTGGCCATGCCGATCTCGGCCACCTCGTCGATGATCATGCGGGCCACTTCGTGCGGCGTGGCCTGGTGCAGGCTGATGTTGACCTTGGGGTAGGCCTCGCGCAGGCGGGCCACGGGCACGGGCAGCACGTAGCGGGCCTGGGTGTGGGTGGTGGCGATGCTGAGGGTGCCGCTGTCCTGTGCACTGAATTGCTCGCCGATGCGCTTCAGGTTGCCGACCTCACGCATGATGATCTCGACGCTTTTGAGTACATGCTGGCCGGGCTCGGTGATGCGTTTGAGGCGCTTGCCGTGGCGGGCAAAGATGTCCACGCCCAGTTCTTCCTCCAGCTCAATGATGGCTTTGGACACGCCGGGCTGCGAGGTGTGCAGGGCCTTGGCGGCTTCGGTCAGGTTGAGGTTGCGGCGCGCCGCCTCTTGAACGAAGCGGAATTGGTGCAGGTTCATATCTGATATCGCCTAAAGATTTGCATCATTATGCTGCAATCATCTAAGCGATCTCAGGCATGTCCTCAGAATTTTCAGCCCAGCGGCGTTTCGCAGGCGATGTCGGCCATCAGCGCGGTCATGCGCGGGTCTTCGCCAATGGCGGCTTGTACGTGGAACTGCACGCCCGGGTGGGTGGTACGCAGGGCCTGCACCAGCACGGGCAAGTCTTCACGGGCGTGTTTGCCGGTGCCCAGGAACATGGGGACCACTGTCACGCTGGCCGCGCCCTGGGCGACGAGATGGTGGGCGGCTTCTGCCAGGGTGGGGGTGCACAGTTCCAGGAAGGCGCAGGTCACGCTGCGGTCGGGGTGGTGCGCGGCAATGCGCGTGGCCACGGCCTCCACGGGGGCGCGCCACAGCGGGTCGCGGGAGCCATGGGAGAACAAAATGATGGCGTTGTGCATGGTCTCTGAAAAGGGGGCAATGGCGGTCAACGCCTTAGCACCAGCCAGCCAAAGGCGGCCAGCGACAGCACAGAGTAGATCAGCCCCGGCGCCGCGGCTGTGAGCCAGGGCGACCAGTTCTGCAGGTTGCCGGCGTAGCCGAAGACGTTGTTCAGCAGGAAGAAGCTGATGCCGGCCATCACGCCGCCAAACACATAACCCGCGATGCCACCCGAGCGGAAATGCAGGTAGGCAAAAGGCAGGGCCAGCACCACCATCACCAGGCAGGAGAGGGGGTAGAACACCTTGCGCCAGAACTCGATCTCGTACTTTTGTGCCGATTGGCCGTTGGCATTCAGGTGCCGGATGAACTGGAACAGGTCGAGTGTGGCCATGCGGTCGGGTTTGAGCAAAGAGGCTGCCACCATGTCGGCGCTGATGCGCGTGGGCCATTGCAGGCTGGGGCTGTCCAGGTGCTCCACATGCGCTTCGCCTTTGTTGGTGTCGCTGCGGTGCTCAAAGCGGCTGCGTTGCACTTTTTCCAGGGCCCAGGCGCCGTCAGCGCCGAACTGGCCTGTGGCGGCCCGTGTTTGTGAGGCCAGGCGCCCTTTTTCGTCGAACTCGAAGATGCGTACGTCGAGCATGCCGCCGTTGGGTGTGATGGCGCGCACGTTGACGGCGAAGGAGTGGTTCTCCTGCCGCTCCTTGAGCCAGGCGCCCGTGGCCCCCGTAGTCAGTCGCCCAAGGTAGCGCACCTTGATGAGCTGGGCTGTGCGGTCGGTCAGGGGGGCGATGTAGTCGCCCACGGCAAAAGTCAGTATCACAAACACCCCGCCCAGGGTGACCAGGGTGCGCAGCGCGCGCCAGGGGCCCATGCCACTGGTGCGCATGATGGTGAATTCGGAGCTTTGGGCGAGGCGTGCCATCACGAAGATGGTGCCGATCAGCACCGTGATGGGCAGCAGCTCGTAAAGGTGGCTGGGGATGCTGAGCACCACGAACAGCAGGGCGTGCGACAGCTGGTAGCCCTCGGCCCCGGCGCGGCCGACCCAGCGCAGTTCATCGACCAGGTCGAAGAAAAAGAACAGGGCCAGAAAACCTGCCGTGACAAAAGCAACGGCAGACAGGGCTTCGCGGTGGATCAGGCGGCGGATGGTTTTCATGCGGGCAGTCCTCCCGTCTTCGGCGAAGGCCGGCGCGTCCACAGGCGCCGCACGGTCCATTGGTTGTGCCGCACGGCCAGCACCAGCAGCGATACGGCCAGCATACCGCCGTGCAGCAGCACCATGAAGCTCGTCAGGCCCAGCCGGCCCGCACCGACCCAGCTCTGGCCCAGGGTCATGAGGTTGTAGTACACAATGAACCCAAACAGTGCAAACACCAAGCTGGTGCTGCGTGCCGCGCGCGGGTTGACGCTGGCCACGGCCAGGCCCAGCAGCACAAAGTTGAGGGCGGCCAGCGCCAGCCCCAGGCGCCAGCCCAGCTCAGCCCGGTAGGCGGGCAGGGGTTGCATGAGCAGGTCGTAGGTGGTGCGTGTCTTCACCGCAAGCTCTTCGGCCGAACCTGGCGAGGCGGCACCGATGCGTGTTCCATATTCAGAAAAATCGCTGATCTTGACGCCGGGTTTGTCCCGCGAACTCTCCAGCCGCTGTCCGTCGCTGAGCAGCACCATGCGTTCTCCGCCCTGGGTCTCCAGCCGCGCGCTGCGGGCGGAGGTGACGGACTCGCGCCGGCCATCGTTGGCGGCGATGAAGACGTTGTTGGCGGCCTGGGTGTCGGGGCTGTCCTTGTCGATGAAAAACACGCGGCTGCCGTTCGATGACTCCTGGAATTCACCGGGTGCGATGCGGTCGATGTCGCTGCGCTGCTCGTACCGGGTCTTGAGCTCCTGGATCTGCGAGTTGGCCCAGGGCCAGACCAGCAGGGACAGCACGGCGATCACCACCATCACGGGCCAAGCAAACCGCGCCAGGGGCTTGACCAGGCTCATGAGGCCCCGGCCGCTGGCAAACCAGATCACCATTTCGCTGTCGCGGTACATGCGCGAGAGGGTGCCGACCACGGCAATGAACAGGCTCAGGCTGAGGATGGTGGGCAATTGCCCCAGAACGGTGAAACCCATGACCAGCATCACGTCGGACGGGCTGACGCTGCCTTTGGATGCCTGGCCCAGGGTGCGGATGAGCATCATGGTCATGACCACAGTCACCAGCACCACCAGCGTCGCGCCGAAGCTGCGCGCCAGCTCCTTGCGAAGGGATGAATCGAATAACATTGGCTTGGAGCGTGCTATGCACTTTTGCGTGCGCATCAAAGTGCATAGCACGCTCAAAAGGAAAACACCGATTATGAACTTTGATCTCAAGACCCTTGAATTGACGGCGGCTGCTTCGGAGAAATGCGACCTGCTGGTTGTGTTGATTCCCGAGGGCTTCAAACCGGGGCCTGATGCCCTGTCTGCCCTGGCGGCGCTGGCGCTCAAGAATGGAGATCTGTCTCTGAAGGCTGGCAAGCAGTTGCAGCTGTACCAGGTGCCGGCGGTGGCCGCGCGCCGGGTGGTGCTGGTGGGTGTGGGCGATGGCTCGGCGCGCGCCTCGCGGCAGGCCGTGTTGGCCCTGGGGGGGGCCATCAAGGCCCCGCAGACCAAGCGGGTGGTGCTGTGCTTTGCGGGCACGGCCACGGGCGATGCCGTGGGCGCTGCCGTGCAGGCGGTGGCGGAGGCGAGCTACGTCTACACCACCACGAAGTCCAAGGCAGAGGCCCGCAGCCTGAGCCGTTGTGTGGTCGGTGTCGCCAACCCCCCAGAGGTTCGTGACGGTTTTGACAGCGGTGTGGCACTGGTGGCGGGCGTGGAGTTTGCCCGCGAATGGGGCAATCGCCCGGCCAACCATGCCACCCCCAGCCTGCTGGCCGACGCCGCCAAGACGCTGGCCAAGCTGCCACGCATTCAGTGCAAGGTCCATGGCCCGGCCGAGGTGAGCCGCCTGGGGATGGGGGCCTTCATGGCCGTGGCGCGTGGTTCCGAGGAGCCCCTTCGCTTCATCGAGCTGCGGTACAACGGTGCCGCGAAGGACAAGGCGCCCGTGGTGCTGGTGGGCAAGGGCATTACCTTTGATACGGGAGGCATTTCTATCAAGCCTGCGCCCGAAATGGATGAGATGAAATTCGACATGTGTGGTGCGGCCAGCGTGCTGGGCACGTTCCGGGCTTTGGGCGAGCTGCAACCAGCCATCAACGTGGTGGGCCTGATCCCCGCGTGCGAGAACATGCCGGACGGGCGTGCGGTGAAGCCTGGCGATGTGGTGACCAGCATGAGCGGCCAGACCATCGAGATATTGAACACCGACGCAGAAGGGCGCCTGGTGCTGTGCGACGCACTCACCTATGCGGCCCGATTCAAGCCCGCTGCCGTGGTGGACATCGCCACCCTGACGGGCGCCTGTGTGATTGCGCTGGGTGGTGTGCGCAGCGGGTTGTTTGCCAACAACGATGACCTGGCTGCTGCGCTCCATCAAGCGGGCGAGGCTGCGCAGGACCCTTGCTGGCGCATGCCTCTGGACGACGACTATGCCGATGGCCTCAAGAGCAACTTTGCCGACATGGGCAATGTGGCGGGCCGCGCGGGTGGTTCGATCACTGCCGCCAAGTTTTTGCAAAAATTTGTGGGCGATGTGCCTTGGGCGCACCTGGACATTGCCGGCACGGCCTGGCGGGGCGGTGCAGCCAAGGGTTCGACAGGGCGGCCCGTGGGGCTGCTGGTGCACTATCTCCTGGGCCATGACCAAGCCCATGCCAGGGCTGGCAAGAAGGCGGTGCCTGCACCGCATGCCACGGCCAAGCCCGCAGCAAAGCGCGCTCCCCGGGCCAAGGTGGCTTGAGCACACCATGACGGAGATCGCTTTCCACTTCAATGCACCAGACAAGCTGGCCTATGCCTGCCGCTTTGCGCGCAAGGTGCAGCGCAGTGGGGCACGCCTGGTCATCGCCGCGCCTGCAGAGGCGCTGGAGGCCCTGGATCGCATGCTTTGGGCGATGGCGCCCCAGGACTTTGTGGCCCATTGCCGCAGCGACGCCGACGAGGAACTGGTCCAGGCCTCTCCGGTTCTTTTGGTGGTGGATGCGCGTTCCGCCCCGCACCACGAGGTGCTGCTGAACCTGAACGCAGAAGTCCCGGAAGGGTTCGGCCGTTTTGACCGGCTGGTGGAAGTGGTGAGCGCTCAGGATGAAACCGACCGCGCCGAAGCGCGCGCGCGCTGGCGGCACTATGCCTCCAGAGGCTATGCCATCACGCGCCATGACCTGGTGCTGAAAGGCGGCTGATGGCGTTGCCTCCCAAGACGCCCCCGCGCTTTGTTCCAACGCTCACCGAAGTGGTGCAGGTGCCTGGTGCACCGCTGGCGCCACCCAGCGCTGAGATCCCATCGATGCGCACCACGGTCATGCCGCCGGCACGTCTGGCACAAGCCGTTGCACGGCAACCTGCAGGTGCGGTGCCGCCATCGCCTGTGGTTCCTCGGCCTGGCGCACCTTCTTCTGTCGCGGTCACTGCGCGTGCTCCGGCCGCTTTAGCGTCGGGACCTGTGAGCCCACAGCAAGCACCAGGCGCGGTTCCTTCTGCTCGCGATCCCGCGCCTGTGGTGGCTGCCAGTGCCGCAGCAAGTGCTGCACCCGCCAAGTCCCATCCCCTGCCCGAAGGCATGGAGGAATACATGGTGCACCGTGTCATGCAGCGTGTAGACGTTGTGCTGGATCAACGTTTGCGTGAGGCGATCGCCACGGTGGTGCAAGAGCAGACACGATCGGTGCTGCCGCGCTTGCGTGAAGAGATTGAATCGGTGGTTCGCCACGCGGTGTACGAGGCCGTGGCCGAAGAACTGGCCAGTGGTGCGCCCACGGCTACAAAGGGATGACAGGGTATTCCCCTGTGGTTTCCCTCGCATTTAATCGTGTTCCCTAATGATCTGGCCCGTAAATTGCGATATGTTCGCCTGCGTTGAGACACAAGAAGATTCTCAGCGTTTATCTTTACTGGAGATTTGATATGCAATTGAAGTTGAAACTGACCGTGGTTGCTGCTATCGCGGCTGTTGCTGGTGTGGCCTCTGCACAAGAGCAGGTGGTCAAGATCGGCCATGTGGCTCCGGTTTCCGGCGCCCAAGCCCACTACGGCAAGGACAACGAAAATGGCGCCCGCATGGCCATTGAAGAGCTGAACGCTCAAGGCGTCACCATCGGTGGCAAGAAGATCAAGTTCGAGCTGCAGGCTGAAGATGACGCTGCCGATCCAAAGCAGGGCACGGCCGCCGCACAAAAGCTGTGTGACTCCAAGGTTGCTGGCGTTGTGGGTCACCTCAACTCCGGTACCACCATCCCCGCATCCAAGGTCTACAACGACTGCGGCATCCCCATGGTGACGGGCGCTGCGACCAACCCCAACCTGACCAAGCCTGGCTACAAGACCACCTTCCGTATCATCGCCAACGACAACGCCCTGGGCGCTGGTCTGGCGTTCTACGCTGTGGATACCCTGAAGCTCAAGACCGTTGCCATCATCGATGACCGTACCGCTTACGGCCAAGGCGTGGCAGACGTGTTCAAGAAGACGGCTGTTGCCAAGGGCATGAAGGTGGTGGACGAGCAGTTCACGACCGACAAGGCCACTGACTTCATGGCCATCCTGACCGCCATCAAGTCCAAGAACCCTGATGCCGTGTTCTACGGCGGCATGGACCCACAAGCCGGCCCCATGCTGCGCCAGATGGAACAGCTGGGCATGGGCAACGTGAAGTACTTCGGTGGTGACGGCGTCTGCACGTCGGAAATCGCCAAGCTGGCCGCTGGCGCCAAGACCCTGGGCAACGTGATCTGCGCTGAAGGCGGCTCTTCGTTGGCCAAGATGCCTGGTGGCACGGCCTGGAAGACCAAGTACGATGCCAAGTACCCCAACCAGTTCCAGGTGTACAGCCCGTACACCTACGACGCCACGTTCCTGCTGGTTGACGCCATGAAGCGTGCCAACTCGGTGGACCCCAAGGTGTACGTGAACGAACTGGCCAAGGCCAACTTCAAGGGTGTGACCTCGGCCATCGCCTTCGAACCCAACGGCGAAATGAAGAACCCTTCGATCACGCTGTACGTCTACAAGGACGGCAAGAAGACCCCTCTGTAATAGAGCGGCTTCGATCTTCTGCAAGGCACCCAGGTGCCTTGTGGATAGAGATAAAAAAGGCTTCCCCAGGGAAGCCTTTTTGTCATGGAGAAGCCGTGCAGGCCTTTTTTTCCGTGCGCTGAGGCCGCTGTCCAGGTTAACGCCGTACCTGCAATGAACCCGGGTTCACGATGTTGGTTGGGGTGCCCTTGATGAAGTTCACCACATTGTCGAAGGCCGCTCCGAAATACAGTTCGTAGCTGTCCTGTTCGACATAGCCAATGTGCGGCGTGCAGATGCAGTTCTCCAGCCGCAGAAGGGCATGGCCTTGCAGGATGGGCTCACTCTCGAACACATCAACGGCCGCCATGCCGGGGCGCCCGCGGTTGAGGGCTGCGATCAGGGCGTCGGGTTCGATCAGCTCGGCGCGCGACGTATTGACCAGAAGCGAGGTTGGCTTCATGCACGAAAGGTCTTCGAGCGAGATGATTCCGCGGGTCTCATCGTTCAAGCGAAGGTGCAGCGAGATCACATCACACTGCGAGAAAAATTCCTCGCGTGTGGTGGCCGCCTGGTAGCCGTCCGTCAGCGCCTGGGCGCGTGAGCCTTCTCTGCCCCAGACACGCACGTTCATGCCAAATGCCCGGCCATAGCCCGCCACCAGTTGTCCAATGCGCCCGTAGCCCCAGATGCCCAGTGTTTTGCCGCGCAGCACATTGCCCAGGCCAAAGTTGGCGGGCATGGATGCGGTCTTCAGCCCGGACTGCTGCCAGGCTCCGTGCTTGAGGTTGGAGATGTACTGAGGCAGCCTGCGCATGGACGCCATGACAAGTGCCCATGTCAGCTCCGCTGGTGCCACGGGGGAGCCCACCCCTTCGGCCACGGCAATCCCCCGTTCGGTGCAGGCTGCCACATCAATGTGATTGCCAATCTTGCCGGTTTGCGCTATGAGCTTGAGCCGTGGCAACTTCTCTACCAATTGGCGCGTAATCTGAGTGCGTTCCCTCACCAGCACGATGATGTCGGCATCTTTGAGTCGCACAGAGAGCTGGCCCAGCCCCTTGACCGTGTTGGTGTACACCTTGGCGGTGTACGCGTCGAGCCGAGATGCGCAGTGCAGTTTGCGAACTGCATCCTGGTAGTCGTCGAGAATCACAATATTCATCCCGACATTGTGCCTTGGCAGGCAAAGCCGCACCGCGCCAGGTGGCCGCTTTGCACATCAAAAGCACCAGCTTTTGGTGACTGAGTGTTGGTGTGGTCAAGGTACGTCTGACCAGGCACTGTGGGGCAGGCCTCTAGGCCTGGATCGCCTCAGACGCTGCCATCCGGTCCAGCTCCGCGCATACGTCCGCCATGCGGCCCGCGATCACCAGGCGGCCCGTGCCGGAGTCTGAGGCCCGCCGCAAGATCCGGGGGGTGCGGTGCGTTCCTGTGTCTGCCGCCAGTGATGCAAAAAAAGTGTGGCGACCGCTGTTGCTGCCCATGGACGCCATGGGGAGAAAGGACCTGTTGGCCGTGACCGGTTGTTGGCCGGGGACTTCGGGTGTGCGAGCCGGTGGCCGGACGGTGAAAGGCCAGTTGCCGCGCAATGGCCGGTGCCCAGGGGTGTTTGCAGGGTGCGGGGGCTTCAGGGGCAGGGCGGCTGCATCACCGCTGCTGTGACCGGCCTGACAGCCCCAGGGTGGTTGGTGGGTCGATGTGGTGGCAGAGCGGTGGTGGTCCGTGGGGGCGCCGCCGGTATGCGTCTGGCATGGGGCCCGATCTTGGTCGGAGAACAGGCGTTTCAGGCTGCGCAGCGGGTTCTGCAGGACTGGAAGGGTGAACAAGGCAATTCCCATGTGAAAACTCCGAAGGTCGGGGGTTGAACACAGGCAGGATTGCGAAGTGATTTCACGCCATGCTTTGGCCGGGCGATGGCGGACGTGATGGTGCCTGTGGTGCACGTTGGCGTGGCACCGCAAGATGGCAATCATGGCCGCGTTTGCGCCGGCTTGTGGCATGGCATGGGGCTGGCACCGCAGGGCTGGCGTGCCGTTGCCGACACGCCAAACGCCCGCCACCCGCGGTGTGGCCCAGACAGAGGTCGACCTACATCAGCATGGTGTTGCGGATGAGTCCCACCGCCAGCCCCTCGATTTCAAAGGGCTCGCCAGGCTGCACCACGATCACCGGATAGTCGGGGTTTTCTGGCAGCAGTTCGATGGCGGTGGCGGTGCGGCGCAAGCGCTTGACGGTGACATCGTCGCCCAGGCGGGCCACGATGATCTGCCCGTTGCGTGCTTCGCGTGTCGATTGCACGGCGAGCAGGTCACCATCCATGATGCCGGCGTCGCGCATGGACATGCCGCGCACCTTGAGCAGGTAGTCGGGTTTGTGTTGGAAAAGGCTGTTTTCCACGCTGTAGGTCTGGTCTACATGTTCCTGCGCGAGAATGGGCGAACCCGCTGCCACACGCCCCACCAGGGGCAGCACCAGTTGTGACAGGCCCGGGATGGGCAGGTTGAACTGGCTGCCACGTGCGGCATTGATGGAGCGCACCGTGTCGCCACGCAGGCGGATGCCACGTGATGTGCCACTGACCAGTTCGATCACGCCTTTGCGGGCCAGTGCCTGCAGATGCTCTTCTGCGGCGTTGGCCGACTTGAACCCCAGCTCGGCCGCGATTTCTGCGCGGGTCGGGGGGGCACCGGTGCGTGCGATGGCGGTCTGGATGAGGTCCAGGATCTGCTGCTGGCGGGCGGTGAGTTTCGGGTTGTCGAGCATGGTGGTTTCCGGTGGCGGAGGTTACAGTGGCGAACAACTGTTTTTTAATCCAGTAACTGTATTTTTCACCAGTTTTTCGGAGTATGCAAGTGAGTGGGAAAAAAATTGTGGTTTTGGGCACGGGGGGCACGATTGCGGGCACTTCGGCGCAGGCGGGGGACAACATTGGCTACACCGCGGCCCAGGTGGGGGTTGCGCAGTTGTTGGCCGCTGTGCCGGGGCTGCAAGCGCTGGCGGGTGGTGCGCTTGTGGCTGAGCAGGTGGCCCAGATCGACAGCAAGGACATGGACGACGGGGTCTGGCGGGCCTTGGCATTGCGCTGCCGCCAGCACCTGAACGAT
This sequence comes from Acidovorax sp., assembly GCA_018780365.1. Taxonomy (GTDB): domain Bacteria; phylum Pseudomonadota; class Gammaproteobacteria; order Burkholderiales; family Burkholderiaceae_C; genus Acidovorax. The sequence continues at coordinate 16,541 of JADMJR010000166.1, forward strand.
CCCGAAGTGCGGGGCCTGGTCATCACCCATGGCACTGACACCCTGGAAGAGACGGCGTGGTTTCTGCAAGAGATGCTCGAGGCCCACAAGCCTGTGGTGCTGACCTGTGCGATGCGTCCGGCCACCGCCTTGACGCCTGATGGCCCGCAGAACCTGCTCGATGCCGTGGCCGTGGTGCAGGCACCCGGGGCCGCCGGGGTGATGGTGGTGGCTGCTGGCGAAGTGCATGGCGCACGGTATGTGCAAAAGGCGCATCCGTACCGGGTGCACGCTTTTCATTCGGGGGATGCTGGTCCCCTGGGTTGGGTGGAGGAGGGGCGGGTGCGTTTGGCGCAAAATTGGCCTCTACCGCAAGATGTGTATGACCTGGTAGCTATTGAAAAGATAGTGAGTGCCACTGATTGGCCGTGGGTGGAGGTGGTCGTCAGCCATGCAGGGGCCACCAGCCGGGGGGTGGATGCACTCGTGCGTGACGGGGTGCAAGGCCTGGTGGTGGCATGCACCGGCAACGGGACCATCCACCATGCCCTGGAGGCCGCCTTGCTGCGTGCGCAGAACGCGGGGGTGAGGGTGGTGCGTTCCACCCGTTGCCCCGAAGGGCAGGTGCTGCCCAAACCGGGGGATGTGTTTCCCGACTCGCAGGGGCTGTCTCCGGTGAAGGCGCGGGTGGCCCTGGTGCTTGACCTGCTGCGCGCGGGCTGAAGGATTGCTGCCAATGTTCACGGCGCTCAAAACGCACGCCTGGGCCTATCCGGCGCTGGAGGTGGTGCACATCGTGGGCATCGCGCTGCTGCTGGGCAACCTGGTCTTGCTGGAGCTGCGGGTGTTTGGCCGGGGTGCGGCGCTGCCGGTGAAAGACCTGGCCCGGCTGAGTCTGTCGCTGGCGTTGTGCGGTTTTGCGCTGGCCGCCGCCTCTGGCCTGCTGATGTTTGCCACCCAGCCTTCTGAGCTGCTCAGCAACCGGGCATTCACCTTGAAGATGCTGTTGTTAATGCTTGCCGGGTGCAATGCCGCATGGTTTCATGGGCGCGGTTCACTCATGCGGCTTGACGCCCTGGCCCGCGCACAGATGCTGGCTTCCACGCTGGTCTGGCTGGCCGTGGTGGTGTGTGGCCGATGGATCGCCTACCTGTGAAGCGGTGAAGCCTGTCCGGTTTTTCTTTTTTGGAGTCTGTATGAGCCTGCAACGACGCCACCTGCTTGTCACCGCCACCGCCTGGCCCCTGGGGGCGCAGGCGCACCATGGCTGGAGCAGTTTTGACCCGGAGCGCCCCATCTATCTGGAAGGCATTGTGCGCAAGGTGCGCTGGCAAAACCCCCATGCAGAACTGTCGCTGGAGCTTGCCGCTGGCCTGAAGCTGCCTGCCGACCTGGCCCAGCGGCCGGTGCCTGCACAGACGGCGCCAGTGGACGGCCGGGCGCTGCTGGCCAAGGCCGTGTTGCCCACCCGCAAGGACCGGCTCTGGGAGGTCGAGCTGGCGCCCCTCACACGCATGCAGGCGTGGCAGGTGCAGGAGATCCGGCCGGGCGCCCAGGTGTCGGTGGTGGGGTTCACCTTGCGTGAGGAGAAGGGCGACCCGGTGCTGCGCGCTGAGTACCTGTATGTCGATGGCAAGGCCTACGGCCTGCGGTCCAGCCCCGCATGACGGGTGGGCCAACACCGGGGTGACAGGGCGCTGCGGCGGAGTCGATGCCGGGCAGCGTTGGCGAACTGGCATGGTGGCGCCATAAAAAAAGGCGACGCCCCTGTGCAGGACGTCGCCGGTTCGTAGCGATCAGCGTGGCCGTATGGCCGGGGTCGCGCCAGCGGCCGCCTTGTTTTCTGGTCTCAGCTGGCCAGGGCCTGCAGGGCGCGTGACGTGATCTCGTCCACGCTGCCCGTGCCGCTGATGGCGCGGTACTTGGGGGCTGCGGTGGGTTCTGCCTTGGCCCAGTTGCCGTAGTAGTCCACCAGGGGGCGCGTCTGGTCGCTGTAGACCTGCAGGCGCTTCTTGACGGTTTCTTCCTTGTCGTCTT
>JADMJR010000316.1 GCA_018780365.1 Acidovorax sp.
GCATGGGCGACCTGGCCGGCAACGACATCGGCTGGGCGATCCGCAAGCGCCGCTCCGTCGAACGCGCTGACATGAAATACAGCCGTACTGCCGACAAGCTGTGTGAACTGGGCCGCTTCGGCCAGAAGACCGGTGCAGGCTGGTACGACTACCAGGCCGGCAAGCGCGATGCGATCCCGAGTGATCTGGTCAACAAGATGATCGAAGACCATCGCAAGGAGCTGGGCATCACGCCGCGCAAGATTTCTGACGAAGAAATCGTGCAGCGCCTGGTGTTCGCCCTGGTCAATGAAGGCGCGCACATCCTGGAAGACGGCATCGCCAGCAAGTCCGGCGACATCGACATGGTGTACCTCACCGGTTATGGCTTCCCCATCCACCGTGGCGGCCCTATGCACTACGCCAGCGAAGTGGGTCTGTTCAACGTGGTGCAGGCCATGGACCGTTTCGCCAAGAACCCGCTGGATGACGCAGCGTTCTGGAAGCCCGCTCCGCTGCTGGCCAAGCTGGCCGCCGAAGGCAAGGCCTTCCAGTAAGCCGCACCCACAGATACCGAATCAAAGGAATTCACATGACCTCCGCAGTGATTGTTTCCACCGCCCGCACCCCGCTTGCCAAGAGCTGGAAGGGTTCCTTCAACATGACGCATGGCGCCACCCTGGGCGGCCATGCCGTGCAGCACGCCGTACAGCGCGCTGGCATCGACGGCGCAGACGTAGACGACGTCATCATGGGCTGCGCCACGCCCGAAGGCGCCACGGGCAGCAACATCGCACGCCAGATCGCCTTGAAGGCCGGCCTGCCCATCACGGCCTCCGGCGTCACCGTCAACCGTTTCTGCTCGTCGGGCCTGCAGACCATTGCCATGGCTGCCCAGCGCATCATTGCCGGTGAAGCCGACGTGTATGTGGCGGGTGGTGTAGAAAGCATCTCCTGCGTGCAGCAAGAGATGAACCTGCACATGATCCAGGATCTGGCGCTGGCCAAACAGAAGCCCGAGATCTACTGGAGCATGCTGCAGACCGCCGAGCAAGTGGCCAAGCGCTACAACATCGGCCGTGAAGCCATGGACGAATACGGTGCCGCCAGCCAGCAAAAGGCCTGCGCAGCGCAAGCGGCGGGCTTGTTCGACGCCGAAATCGCCCCCATCACCGTCACCGCTGGTGTGGCCGACAAGGCGCTGGGCCTGATCACCAAGCAAGTCACCGTGAGCAAGGATGAAGGCACACGCGAAGGCACTACGGTGGAGGCCATCAGCGGTCTGCGCTCGGCGCTGCCGGGCGGTTTGATCTCGGCCGGCAACGCCAGCCAATTCAGCGACGGTGCCGGTGCCTGCGTGTTGACCAGCGAAGAGTACGCCAGCAAGAAGGGCCTCAAGCCCCTGGGCCGCTTCCTGGGTTTTGCCGTGGCAGGCTGCGAGCCCGACGAGATGGGCATTGGCCCCGTGTTCGCCGTGCCCAAGGTACTCAAAAAGCTGGGCCTCACGGTGCAGGACATCGACCTGTGGGAGTTGAACGAAGCCTTCGCCGTGCAGGTGCTGTATTGCCGCGACAAGCTGGGCATCCCGGCTGACCGCCTGAACGTGAACGGCGGCGCGATTGCTGTGGGCCACCCCTACGGTGTCTCCGGCCAGCGCCTCACAGGCCATGCGCTCATCGAGGGCAAACGCCGCGGTGTCAAGCGCGTGTGCGTGACCATGTGCATTGGCGGCGGCATGGGCGCTGCTGGCATCTTCGAGGTGTTCTGATCACCACGGCACCGGAGCGCCCCACCGACATGGCCTCTCCCGAGGCCTGCGTGGAGCAAGGGAGGGTGTGCACGGTGCCTGGCGTTTTGCAGCGCAGTGGTGCCCGTGATGGCCATGTGACAACGGCGCGGTGCCGTGAGGGGAGGGTGGAGGAGCAGGCTACAAATTGTTGCCTTGTGGGATTCGTTCGGTGCCTCCTGGCAACGGTTGCGCGGGCAGAATCCGCCGCGGCCGTTGGCCAGCCCGGGGCCTGATCCACGCTCCATTCCTTCCCTTTCCAGAACGGTATTTTTATGCGTTGCACGTCTTCCCTTCGCCTTTTTGCTGCGCTCTCGGCGCTTGCCGTAGCCTGTGGTGCCCATGCCCAGAGCTTCAAGCTCCAGCTGCCGCTGGAGTCCGACCCCGATGTGGTGCTGCAAGAGGTGGTGGTTGATGCCAGGCAGACCCGCGTCACGCTGCTGGTGAAGAACAGCACGAACGAGGCGTTCGAGGCCTGCGCGCAGCCCACGGGGTCGCCCGATGCGTTCACCCTCAAGGACCTGGGCAGTGGCGCGGTGCTGCAGCAGCAGTCCATCAGCGGGCTGACGCTGTGCAGTGTGAAGATGGATGTGCTCAAGCCCGGCCGCAGCAAGTTTCTCAAGATCACTTTCCCGCCGCTCCCCGCAGGTGCCACTCGCCTGCAACTCGGAGAGGCCAGTTGCCAGCCCAGGCCCGATTCGGACATGGAGTTCTGGTGTTTCAAGAACATCGTGCTGCCCGCACGCTGACCCTCGCGCAGCGCAGGAGCCCGGGCATGCAAGCCACAAGGAGACCCCATGACCCTGCGTTCCACGCTCGACTTTCTGCTGTACGACTGGATCGGTGCACAGTCGCTCACCGCCCGCGAACGTTTCTCTGACCATTCGCGTGAAACCTTCGACGCGGTGCTCGACACCTGCGAGCGCATCGCCCGCGAGAAGTACGCCCCCTTCAACCGCACGGTAGACACCGAAGAACCGCATTTCGACGGTGAAAAGGTGATCCTGCCCCAGGCGACGTATGAGGCGCGCAAGGCCTACGCAGAATCCGGCCTGCTGTCGGCCGCGCAGGACTACGAGATTGGCGGCATGCAGCTGCCTTATGCGCTCGAAGCGGCGGCCAACAGTTTCTTTGCAGTGGCGTCGATCAGCATCGGCTCCAACCTGCTCACGTCAGGCAACGCCAACCTGCTGATGGCGCATGGCACGGCGCTGCAGAAAGAGGTGTTTGCGCTCAATGAATTCAACGGCCGCTGGTCGGGCACCATGTGTTTGTCCGAACCCCAGGCGGGCTCGTCGCTGTCGGATGTGGCCACGCGCGCGGTGCCCGATGGCGAGGGCTATGAGGCCGACCCGCTGGGCCCGCGCTACCGCCTCACCGGCAACAAGATGTGGATCAGCTCGGGCGACCATGAACTCACCGAGAACATCGTGCACCTGGTGCTGGCCAAGATCCCGGGGCCGGACGGCAAGCTGGTGCCGGGCACGCGCGGCATCTCGCTGTTTATCGTGCCCAAGAAGATGGTCGATGCACAGGGCCAACTCACCGGTGTGCGCAACGACGTGGCGCTGGCGGGCTTGAACCACAAGCTGGGCTGGCGCGGCACCACCAACACCTTGCTCAACTTTGGCGAAGGCAAGTTCCCTGTAGACGGGCAGGCTGGCGCCGTGGGCTATCTGGTGGGGCAGGCGGGCAAGGGCCTGCACTGCATGTTCCACATGATGAACGAGGCGCGCATCGGCATCG
>JADMJR010000149.1 GCA_018780365.1 Acidovorax sp.
AACACGCCAAACCACACCAGCGCCAGCGCAAACACGGGCCAGCTGGCGATGTAGACCTCTTTCCAGCTCGCGGTGAACTGCAGCCGCAGGCCGCGCCAGCGCGTGGCCCCCAGGCGAAACCGCATGGCGCTGCCCCAGATGAAGGGGGCAAGCGCTGCGCCCGCCAGCAGGAACAGGCCCACAGCGGTGTCCTGCCCGGTGTTGGCCGCGAGGTTGTAGGCAATGGTGAGCAGCATCAGCAGCACAAACCCCATCACCATCTTGCGCTGCTGCGCCGTGAATTCGAGGGGGCTGCCGGCCACCAGCGTGTGGCTGTAGAAATACTGGGCGGTGCGGCGCCGGGCCCAGGGGGTGTAGATGCCCAGCGTGACGATGCTGAGCAACACGTTGACGATCCACACCCGGAAATACTCGCCACCGCTGCCGGTGAATTCGAGTGGGTGCGCATCGATGTTCTGCGGCATGAAGGTCGACATCGGTCCTGCCGCGTCGCCGGATTTTTGTGGGTTCATGAACTCCCTCCTGAGTGCTGCGCAGTGTAGCAGCGGCCCCAGCGCAAGGGAATCATGAAAAAATGGCCGTCGGCGCGCGACCATCATGCCTTGATAGCTATGTTTTCAGGAGCATATGGGGCGGTGGTGCACCGTCTGGTGTGGGCCTCAGAACTTCTCCCACGGCTGCAGGTAGCGCCACTGCCCTTCGGGCACCTTGGCCAGCGGCACGCGGCCGATGCGGATGCGCTTCAAGGCGACCACGACCAGGCCCACGGCGTCGCACATGGCCGGGATCTGGCCGGGGCGGATGCCCTTGAGCGCAAAACGCAGCTTGGTCTCGCTTTGCCAGCTCACCTTGATGGGCGGCAGCGGGCGGCCGTTGAACGAGAGGCCGTGGCACAGGCGCTGCAGTCCGTTCGATGCGATGTCGCCCTTCACCTCGACGATGCATTCCTGCTCCAGCGACTCGATGTCTTCGGCCAGCTTGCGCGCGATGCGTTTGTCCTGGGTGTAGACCACCAGCCCGCTGGCCTCGGTGGGCAGGGGTGTGAAACATTCGAGCTGCTTGAAATGGCGCTGCAGAACGCGGATGCCCGAGGCGTCTTCGGCCAGGTGGGATGCGGCGCTCAGCAGCGTGGTGGCCGGGGTGGCGCCCTGGCTGCGGCTGGCGTGGGCTGCTTGCCCGGCAGGCAGGCCCAGGCCGGCTTCAAACCCCGCTGGCTTGTGCAGCAGCAAGGTCACCGGTGTCAGCTCCAGCAGGCTGGCGTCTTGCGCCACCGTCACGGCCTGGTCGGGGCGCACGCGCGCGCCGGGGGCTTCCACCACCTGGCCGTCCACGCTCACAAAACCGCCTTCGATGAATTGCTCGGCCGTGCTGCGCGAGCAGTTCAGTTGTTCGGCCACACGTTTGGCCAGGCGGATGTGGGTGGGATTGGGGTTCTTGTCATTCATGGGTTGGGGCGGCTTTCTTTGCTCGATGGATTGTGTGGGCACGCCTCTTGTTGTTCGTGGCGCGTGCAGCGGGCGTTCTCTTCGCCAGGGACGCCAAGCAAGGGCCGCCCCGCAGCGAGGGCGTCGTCCCCCGGATGGGGGAAGGCGCCGCAGGCGACTCAGGGGGCGAGCATTCTTATTCGCTCTACATGCGCCAGCAGCGAACGCTGGGCGACCGGCCACATGCGCGGGGGCACGTCGTTGTACGCGTGCCGCACCCAGTCGTCCATGCTGCCCTGGGGCAGCGCCTGCATGGCGGCGAGCACCTTGGCCTCGCGCGCCAGGCGGTGGGCCTTGAGTTTGGCAATCGCGCCGCGCGCACCGCCCAGTACATAGCCGTGCGCAGGCAGGATGAACTCCACGCCATGCTCGGCGCACAGGGCGTCGAGCTTGTCCAGCGAATCGAGGTAGTCGGACATGTTGCCGTCCGGTGGGTCCACCACCGTGGTGCTGCCGTTCAGGATGTGGTCGCCGCTGAACAGCAGTGCGTCCTCCACCAGCAGCAGGCACAGGTGGTTGGCGGCATGTCCCGGGGTGTGGATGACCTGCAAACTATGGGTAATTTTGGCACCTGCCGCGCTACCAGCAAGCGTGAGTAGCTCACTATTTTGTAGCAATCGGTCGGGGGTGAAGGTGCTGGCGGCACGCGCTGTGGGGGCCGATGGCAGGCCCAGGATGGGGGGCTTGGGGTGACCTGCCTGCACACACAGCGCCTGCAGCGGCGCGGCGCCCGGCGAGTGGTCGGGGTGCGAATGGGTGCACACGATCATGCGGATGTCACCGCCCGCAGCGCGCCAGAGTGTGTCCAGGTGCTGGGCATCGGCCGGGCCGGGGTCGATGGCGATGAAACCCGTGGCCGGGTCGCCCACCAGGTAGCTGTTGGTGCCGGGACCGGTCATCACGCCGGGGTTGGGCGCGGTCAGGCGCACCACGTTGCGCAGCAGCGGCACGGGCCGTTCGGTCTGCCAGTCGAGCGGGTGCACGATCTGCCCGTCGGGGCAGACCAGGGCCAGCTCGCCAAAGGGCATTTCGTCTTCCATGTAGCGGGCTTCCTTGCCCGCCAGGAAACCCGCGCGCGGGCAACTCACCCACAGCGGCTGTTCGTGTGCCACGGCGTCGAGCACCGCCTGGGTGCTGGCGAACTTTGCCAGGCGCTGCAGTGTGCGGATGGTGGGGAAGATCATGAAGAACTGCCCGGCCTCGTGCCGCGCCAGCGCATCGGCCGGGCGCACCCACACGGGCTCGAACTGCTCGGCCTCATCGGCCACTGGCTCCTGGCCCTCGGGCATGCGGGCCACCAGAAACGGCACCTCAAAGCGGCGTGCCAGGTCGCGGTCGGCCGTCCAGTGGGCCAGCAGGTACACACCGTCGGCGGCCAGGCGCAGGCCACGGGCCTGGCACTGGGCCACAAAAGGCTGGTGGCGATCCAGGGCGGCGATGTCCTCTTCGCCGGCCATCAACCCTTGGCGGGGGCCATCGGCATGGCGGGCCAGCAAAATGCCCAGCTCCTCAAAACTCTCGCGGATGGCGGCGATGGCCTGGGTGAGGTGCTGATCGTTTTGTGTGGTGCGGCGGTCGGCGGCGGCGTGTGCCTCCGGTGCTGCGTCCAGTGCGTCGATGCCGCCTCCGGGAAACACATAGGCACCGGGCGCAAAACTGGCCTTGTCTGAGCGCCGGGTCATCAGGACTTCAAGCCCGCCCTCATCAGGCGCATCGCGCAGCAGCAGCACGGTGGCTGCCGGGCGGGTGGCAACAGGTTCGCGGTGGGGGTGCAGTTGTTGGGTGATGCGGGGCATCGGGCCATTATCGAGGCGGCGGGCCCTGGGCGCCGGCCCGCCGCGTGGGAGGGCGTCTCAGTGGCCCACCGGCACCGGCCCGTTGCTGCGCGCAGGGATGCCGCTGCGCTGGTCCAGCACGCCGCTGTAGTGCGTGAGCGCCAGCGACCCCAGCACCACCAACGCACCCATCCACGGCGTGTGGTGCAGGCCCAGATGCGTCACGATCAGGCCCCCGGCCCAGG
>JADMJR010000024.1 GCA_018780365.1 Acidovorax sp.
GTTGTCGCTCACGCCACCGGCCGGGTAGGCCACCACGATGCGGATGGGTTTGGCCGTGGGCCAGGTCTGCGCCAAGGCCAGGGTGGTGGCGCTCAGCAGCAGGGCACCAACAAACAGTTTTTTCATGGGAGTTTCCTCGGGTGAATGGGGGGGGTCAATCAAAGGGCGCCGCAACCGGCCTGCCCACCCGCACTACCCGCGCGGGTGGTGCTGCGCATGCAGCGACTTGAGGCGCTCCCGCGCCACATGGGTATAGATGGTGGTCGTGGAAATATCAGCGTGGCCCAGCAGCAGCTGCACCACCCGCAGGTCGGCGCCATGGTTGAGCAGGTGGGTGGCAAACGCATGCCGCAGCGTGTGGGGCGACAGCGGCACGGTGATGCCCGCCACCTGCGCCCATTTTTTGACAATCACCCAGAACATCGCCCGCGTCATGCCGCTGCCGCGCTGGGTCACGAACAGGTCATCAGTCTGCTGCCCGCCCAGGATGGCGCTGCGCGCCTCGTGCAGGTAGCGCTCCAGCCAGGCACGCGCTTCGTCGCCAAACGGCACCAGGCGCTCCTTGCTGCCCTTGCCCATCACGCGCAGCACGCCCTCGTTCAGCCCCAGCTGGAAGGTCTTGAGCGTGACCAGCTCCGTCACGCGCAGGCCGCTGGCGTACATCAGCTCCAGCATGGTGCGGTCGCGCAGGCCCAGCGGGTTGCCCAGGTCGGGGGCATTCAGCAGCGCCTCTACCTGCGCCTGCGACAGGGTCTTGGGCACCCGCAGGGGCTGGCGCGCGGCCTGCAGCCGCAGCGTGGGGTCGGCCGTGATGCGCCGCTCGCGCAGCGCCCAGTGGAAATAGCGGCGCAGCACCGTAAGCCGCCGGTTGGCCGAGGTGGCAAGCGTTTGCGCATGGCGGGCCGCAAAGTAGGCGTTGAGGTTCAGCTCGACCGTGTCGTCCAGCGCCAGCGCAGACTCCTGGGCCGCCAGCCACTGTGCGTACAGCGTCAGGTCGCGCCGGTAGGCCGCCAGCGTGTTGCGCGACAGGCCATCCTCCAGCCACAGGGCGTCCACAAAGGTATCGATCGCGTTCAGGCTGGAGGCAAGCATACAAAAACGATAGCACGTAAAAAAAGCCGCCCGGGCGAAGGGGCGGCTTTGCAGGCGGGTTGCGTGTGCAGCGCTTATTCCAGCGTCAGCTTCTGCTTGACCACCACATCCTTGTACACGGCAAACTCTGCCTTGATCTGCTCGGCAAACTGCTCGGGCGTGTTGCCCAGCACGATGGAGCCAGTGTCTTCGATGCGCTTTTTCACGGCCGGGTCTTCCAGCGCCTTGCGCACGGCGGCATTGACCTTGTCCACCACGTCCTTGGGCAGGCCCTTGGGGCCGACGATGCCGTAGTACGCCATGCGGTTCACGGGTTCCAGGCCCATTTCCTTGAACGTGGGCACATTGGGCAGGGCCGCAACGCGCTGGGGCGCCGCCACCACGATGGGTACCAGGCGGTTTTCCTTGATGAAGGGCAACGCCGAGGGCAGGTTGTCAAAAATCATGGGCACCTGGCCCGCCACCGTGTCGTTCAGGGCTGGGCCCGCGCCACGGTAGGGGATGTGCGTCACAAAGGTGCCCGAGAGGTTCTTGTACAACTCCATCTGCAGGTGGCCAATGCCGCCCGTGCCGGACGAGGAGTACGAATACTTGCCCGGCGACTTCTTGACCTCGGCCACGAACGACTTGTAGTCCTTGGCCGGAAAGCTGGGGTGCACCGCAATGATGTTGGGCGTGGCCGCGATGTTGATGATGGGCGTGAAGTCCGTCAGCGGGTTGTACGGCGTCTTGGGGTTGATGGCGGGGTTGGCCGCCGTGGTGGACACGGTGGCCACGCCCAGCGTGTAGCCGTCCGGTGCCGAGCGGGCGGTTTCTGCCGCCCCCACAATGCCCCCGCCACCGGCCTTGTTTTCCACGATCACGGATTGGCCCAGGGCCTTGCCCAGCGGGTCGGCGATCACGCGCGCAATGATGTCGGTGGTACCGCCCGGCGCAAACGGCACCTGCAGCTTGATCACCTTGTTGGGGTAGCCCTGGGCGGCCGCGGTGCTTGCGGCGGTGGCCAGTACGGTCAGCGCCAGCCATTGACGACGATGCATGGAGTTCTCCTTCGTGCGGGTAACAAACAGCGCCGATGGTATGCGCAACCAGAACTTTGGCGCCCTGCGGATTCCACATAAGGGCTAACCCCAACAGCTTGCCGTGCATCAAGTATTCTCGGCAACGTGAACTACGCCCAGCTCCTGCTCCCCGACTTCTCCCTCATCCTGTGCGGCTACCTGATCTGCCGCTACACGGCCCTCAACCGCTCGGTCTGGCAGCCGGTGGAAAGCCTGGTGTACTACCTGCTGTTTCCGGTGCTGCTGTTCCAGTCCATCGTCAAAAGCCCGATGGACATCCACGCCGCCTCGGGGCTGATCGCCGCCGGCATGCTCTCGGGCGTCATCGGCATTGCGCTGGCCTACAGCCTGCCCCACTGGCCTTGGCTGGGCAAACGCATCGACGTGCGCGACCATGCGGCCAGCGCGCAGGTGGCGTTCCGCTTCAACTCCTTCATCGGCCTGGCGATTGCCGAGCGGCTGGCGGGCACGCAGGGCCTGCTCATGATTGCCGTGCTGATTGGCGTGTGTGTGCCGCTGTTCAACGTGGCGGCCGTGTGGCCCATGGCGCGCCAGGGCCAGCACAGCTTTGCGCGCGAACTGGTGCGCAACCCGCTGATCATTGCCACGGCATCGGGCCTGGCGGCCAACCTGCTGGGCTTTCAGATCCCCGAGTGGGCCGTGCCCACGGTCAGCCGCATCAGCGCGGCCTCGCTGGCCCTCGGGCTGATGGCCGCTGGCGCCGGCCTGCAGTTTGGCCTGCTCACACGCGGCAAGGCGCTGAGCGTGTCGGTGCTGGCCATCCGCCACCTGGTGCAGCCCCTGCTGGCGTTCGCCCTGGCGCGACTGTTTGGGCTGGACCCGGTGCAAACCACCGTGCTGCTGGCCTTCTCGGCCCTGCCCACGGCATCGACCTGCTACGTGCTGGCCGCCCGCATGGGCTACAACGGGCCCTATGTGGCGGGGCTGGTGACGTTGTCCACGCTGCTGGGCATCCTGAGCCTGCCGTTTGCCCTGGGGTTTCTGCGATGACCGATCTTCTGCATCCTGACTTGCGCTCCACCCACACAGACTTGGCACGGCGCCGCACACTGGTGGCCAGCCTGGCGGCCATCGCCCTTGTGCCGCTGGCCGCCTGCGGGCGCAAGCCACCCCGGGCGCAGGCGCTGCCCGCCGAGGCCACGGTGCTGGCGCTGGGCGACTCGCTGACCTCGGGCGTGGGCGCCTCGGCCGACACCGCCTACCCCGCCGTGCTGCAGCGCCTGACGGGCTGGAAGGTGGTCAATGGCGGTGTGTCGGGCGACACCTCGGCCCAGGCGCTCGACCGCCTGCCGGGCCTGCTGCAAAA
>JADMJR010000018.1 GCA_018780365.1 Acidovorax sp.
GAGACGGTCTCGGGGTTGCAGTTGACCATGATGGTCTCGTAGCCGTCTTCGCGCATCGCCAGCGCCGCGTGCACGCAGCAGTAGTCGAACTCGATGCCCTGGCCGATACGGTTCGGGCCACCGCCCAGCACCATGATCTTCTTGTTGTTGGTGGGCTCCGACTCGCATTCCGCGACGCCGCCGTGCGTGGCGGCCTCATACGTGGAGTACAGGTACGCCGTGTTGGTGGCGAACTCGGCCGCGCAGGTGTCCACGCGCTTGTACACCGGGCGCACCTTCAGTGCGTGGCGTGCTTCGCGCACGGCCTTTTCGGTGGTCTTGAGCAGCTTGGCCAGGCGGCGGTCGGAGAAGCCCTTTTGCTTGAGCGTGAACAGCGTGCCCGCGTCGAGCGCCGCCAGAGCGCCCTCGCCCTTGTCGGCCACCAGCTTGTCGATGTCGAGCTCGATCTTCACGATCTGCTCGATCTGCACCAGGAACCACTTGTCGATCTTGGTGAGGTCGAAGACTTCGTCGACCGACAAACCCATGGCGAACGCGTCGCCCACGTACCAGATGCGCTCAGGACCGGGCTCGCCCAGTTCCTTTTCGAGCACTTCGCGGTCCTGGGTCTTCTCGTTCATGCCGTCCACGCCCACTTCCAGGCCGCGCAGGGCCTTCTGGAAGGATTCCTGGAAGGTGCGGCCCATGGCCATGACCTCGCCCACGGACTTCATCTGCGTGGTCAGGCGGCTGTCGGCCGTGGGGAATTTTTCGAACGCGAAACGCGGGATCTTGGTGACCACGTAGTCGATGGAAGGCTCGAACGATGCGGGCGTGATGCCGCCCGTGATCTCGTTGCGCAGCTCATCGAGCGTGTAGCCCACGGCCAGCTTGGCGGCAACCTTGGCGATGGGGAAACCCGTGGCCTTGGAGGCCAGCGCCGAGGAACGCGAGACGCGCGGGTTCATCTCGATCACGACCATGCGGCCGTCTTGCGGATTGATCGAGAACTGCACGTTGGAGCCGCCCGTGTCCACGCCGATCTCGCGCAGCACCGCCAGCGAGGCGTTGCGCAGGATCTGGTATTCCTTGTCGGTCAGCGTCTGCGCGGGGGCCACGGTGATCGAGTCGCCGGTGTGCACGCCCATCGGGTCCAAGTTCTCGATCGAGCAGATGATGATGCAGTTGTCCGCCTTGTCGCGCACCACTTCCATCTCGTACTCTTTCCAGCCGAGCAGCGACTCTTCGATCAGCAGCTCGTTGGTGGGCGAGGCTTCCAGGCCGCGCTTGCAGATGGTCTCGAACTCTTCGGGGTTGTAGGCAATGCCGCCGCCCGTGCCGCCGAGCGTGAAGCTGGGGCGGATCACGGTGGGGAAGCCCACCTGCTTTTGCACGCCCCAGGCCTCTTCCATGCTGTGGGCGATGCCCGAGCGCGCGGACCCCAGACCGATCTTGGTCATGGCGTCCTTGAACTTGAGGCGGTCTTCGGCCTTGTCGATGGCCTCGGGCGTGGCGCCGATGAGCTCGACCTTGTACTTGTCGAGCACGCCGTTGTGCCACAGATCCAGCGCGCAGTTGAGCGCCGTCTGCCCGCCCATGGTGGGTAGGATGGCGTCGGGGCGTTCCTTGGCGATGATTTTCTCGACCGTCTGCCAGGTGATGGGCTCGATGTAGGTCACGTCGGCCGTGGCCGGGTCGGTCATGATCGTCGCGGGGTTGCTGTTGATCAGGATGACCTTGTAGCCCTCTTCGCGCAGGGCCTTGCAGGCCTGCACGCCGGAGTAGTCGAACTCGCAGGCCTGGCCGATGATGATCGGGCCGGCGCCGATAATGAGGATCGATTTGAGGTCTGTGCGCTTTGGCATTACTTCTTCTCCATCAGCGCGGTGAAGCGGTCAAACAGGTAGGCGATGTCGTGTGGTCCGGGCGAAGCTTCGGGGTGGCCCTGGAAGCAGAACGCGGGCTTGTCGGTGCGGGCCAGGCCCTGCAGCGTGCCGTCGAACAGGCTGATGTGCGTGGCACGCAGCGTGGCGGGCAGCGAGGCCATCTCCACGGCAAAACCGTGGTTCTGGCTCGTGATGCTCACGCGGCCGTTGTCGAGATCCTTCACGGGATGGTTGGCGCCGTGGTGGCTGTTGTCCATCTTGAAGGTCTTGGCGCCGCTGGCCAGGGCCATGATCTGGTGGCCCAGGCAGATGCCGAAGGTGGGCACGCCAGCGTCGATGATCTGCCGCGTGGCCTCGATGGCGTAGTCGCAGGGCGCTGGGTCGCCGGGGCCGTTGGACAGGAAGACCCCATCGGGCTTCATGGCCAGCACATCGGCAGCGGGCGTCTGCGCAGGCACCACGGTGACCTTGCAGCCACGCTCTGCGAGCATGCGCAGGATGTTTTTCTTCACACCGAAGTCATAAGCCACCACATGGAAGCGGGGCTGCGCGAGCACACCGTAGCCGGAGCCCAGTTGCCACTCGGTCTGTGTCCATTCATAGCGCGATGCCGTGGTCACCACCTTGGCCAGATCCAGGCCCGCCATGTTGGGGGCCGCCTTGGCCTTGGCGATGGCTTCATCGATAAGCCCCTGCGTGACAGCTTGCCCTGCGGCCAGGCCCACGATGGCGCCATTCTGCGCACCCTGGGTGCGCAGCAGGCGGGTCAGCTTGCGGGTATCGATGTTGGCGATGGCCACCGTCTTTTCGCGCACAAGGTACTGCGAAAGCGTTTCCGCCGAGCGGAAGTTGCTGGCCAGAAGGGGCAGATCTTTGATGATCAGGCCGGCGGCATGGATCTTGTCAGCTTCGATGTCTTCCGCATTGACGCCGTAATTGCCGATGTGCGGATACGTGAGCGTCACGATCTGCTGGCAATAGCTGGGGTCGGTGAGGATTTCCTGGTAGCCGGTGATGGCGGTGTTGAACACCACTTCGCCGACGGTGGTGCCGGTGGCACCAATCGAATTGCCGATAAAGACCGTGCCGTCTGCGAGCGCCAGGATGGCGGGCGGGAAGTTTCCCTGTAGAGACAAAAGCACTGGGTTCTCCGGATGGTTACGGTCGCCCGGCGCCTGCAGTCCACTCGCGCGCGAGTGCCAGCGGCTGCTCTCAGATGGGTTGTTGCTTTGGGTGCGGTCGGGCGACGCTGTTGCGAGAAAAGCTCCCGATTATACCCCTCTGCGCCACATCACCCGCAATGCATGTCTTGCATAACCCTGTGACAGGTGCCTATGGCCTGCGGAGTGCAGGGGCACGCTGAGGTGTCTGCCTGAATGCTTCGGCACCGGATTCCGCGCGCCGCCGTACGGCCATGGATCTCAGTGGCCAGCGCCGCTCGCGTGCAGACAGATGGCCGCAGCGGCCGCCACGTTCAGCGACTCTTCCCCTCCGGGCTGGGCGATGCGGATGCGCAAGGCCGCCCGATCCTCCAGAGCGGGCGAAACCCCCTGCCCTTCATGCCCCATGACCCAGGCACAGGGCCAGGGCAAGGCGGCACGGTGCAGAAAATCACCGGCGTGCGAGCTGGTCACCAGCAGGGGCACCTCCAGCGCCTGGATGTCCGCGAGCCCCACGCCTTCAATCAGATCCAGCGCAAAATGCGCCCCCATCCCCGCCCGCAGAACCTTGGGCGACCACAGCGCGGCGCTCCCCTTGATGGCCACCACCTGCCGGAACCCGAACGCCGAGGCGCTGCGCAGGATGGAGCCCACGTTGCCAGCATCCTGCACCCGGTCCAGCACCACGGTCGCCGCGTCGGGCCGCAGGGCTGCGGGCGCGGGCAGATCCAGGATGAAACCCATGTGCGCAGGAGACTCCAGCCCACTGATGTCCGCAAACAGCGCATCAGCAAGCACTACTATTTTTGTAGCATCTTGAGCATACTGAGCAGGCGCCAATGGCCAAAAAGACTCTGAAAAAACTGCCACGGCCGCGCGCAACCCCCGGGCCAGCGCAGCACGGCACAGGTGGTCACCCTCCAGCCACACACGGCCCTGCTTGCGGTAGGCGGTGGTGTCCTGGGCCAGCCGACGCAAGTCCTTGACGAAAGGGTTGTCCCGGGAATGGATGGCAATCACGGACGAAGAGGTCATCGGCAAGTCTCCTGGATCCGGTCAGGCAATCAGGCTCTGGGCCACCGGTGCAAACGAGCGCCGGTGGTGAATGCAGGCGCCATGCTCACGCAATGCCGCCAGGTGCACGGCCGTGCCGTAGCCCTTGTGCCCCGCAAAGCCATACTGCGGAAATTCTTCGTGCACCTGCACACACCAGCGGTCGCGATGCACCTTGGCAAGGATCGAGGCCGCCGAAATGGCTGGCACCAGCGCATCACCCTTGACGATGGCCTCGGCCGGAACGTCCAGCAGGGGCAGCCGGTTGCCATCCACCAGCACCATGACGGGTTTGAGTCGCAGGCCCATCACGGCGCGGCGCATGGCGAGCATGGTGGCCTGCAGGATGTTGAGCCGGTCGATCTCTTCCACGCTGGCCTCGGCAATGCTGCAGCACAGTGCCTTGGCCCTGATCTCGTCGTACAGCTTTTCGCGGCGTGCCGGGGTGAGTTTCTTGGAGTCGGCAAGGCCCTCAATCGGATGTAGGTCGTTCAAGATGACGGCTGCAGCCACCACCGGCCCCGCCAGGGGGCCTCGGCCAGCCTCATCCACCCCGGCGACCAAACCGGGCGGGTGCCATGGCAAGCAGGCCTGTTCAGGCTGAGGCAGAGAGGATTTTCTGGATCGCATCGGCAGCCAATTGGGGGGTGTTGCGTTGCAGGCTTTCGTGCAGCGCTGTAAAGCGCTGCTCCAATGCTGCGATTTTTGTGGGGTTGTTGCGACGGGCGTCCAGCCACTGCAGCGTTGCTGCACACAGCGCCTGCGGCGTGGCAGCGTCCTGAATCAATTCGGGCACCACGAACTCGCGGCACAGAATGTTGGGCAGCCCCACCCAGGGCTGCAACTGCTTGCGGCGCATGAGCCACCAGCTCAAAGGGTGCATGTGGTAGCCGATCACCATGGGGCGCTTGAAAAGCGCAGCTTCGAGCGTAGCAGTGCCGCTGGCGATCAATGTCGCGTCGCAGGCCGCCAGCACAGCGTGAGACTGCCCTGCAATGATCTGCACAGCATTCCCCAGGCCACTGGCCTGGGCTGCCTGCGCGACGCGATCGCGCAATGCAGGCACGGCAGGAACTACCAACTTGATAGCTGGTCGCGCTCTAAGGACAAGCGCTGCAGCCTCAAAAAAGGGTTGGGCGATGTACTGAATCTCCGAAGACCGGCTGCCCGGCAGGATCGCCAGCACTTCGTCCGAGTCCTGCAGTCCGAGCTGGGCCCTGGCCGCAGAACGGTCGGGCACCATCGGGATCACGCCCGCCAGAGGATGGCCCACATAGGTGGCCGCAATGCCATGCTGGGCCAGCAGTTCGGGCTCGAACGGGAAGATGCACAGCACATGGTCTGCACTGCGGCGTATCTTCTCGACCCGGTCTGCACGCCAGGCCCAGATGGACGGGCACACGAAATGGACCGTCTTGATGCCAGCCGCCCGCAAGTCGGCCTCCAACCCCAGATTGAAGTCGGGTGCATCCACACCAATAAAAACGTCAGGGCGGTCCTTGAGAAGGCGCTCACGCAGTTGCTTGCGGATGCCCAACAACTCGCGCAGTCGGCGCAGCACTTCCATGCTGTAGCCATGCACCGCCAGCTTGTCACTGGGCCACCAGGCGGCGAACCCACGGCGCGCCATCTGCGGACCACCGATCCCACAGGACTGCAAACCCGGCCAATGGGCCTGCATGCCATCGATCAGCAGGCCAGCGAGCAGATCGCCCGAAGTCTCGCCCGCCACCATGGCGACGCGGGGGGATGTACTCATGGTGACCCCTCAGCGCGCAATGCCGCGCGTGGAGGCACCGAGGAAGTCCAACACCAGGGCGATGTCGGCTGCGGCCTCCGGGTGGGAGGCGGGCAATTCGGCCATGGCAATGCGCGCAGCGTCCAGGGTCAGCCCCTGTCGATAGAGCACGCGGTGCATCTGCTTGATGCCGGCCACACGCGCGGCCGAGAATCCACGGCGGCGCAGGCCCTCCAGGTTCAGGCCCCGGACCGCCAGCGGGTTGCCATCCACCATCATGAACGGAGGCACATCCTGCGAGATATGGCTGGCAAACCCAGCCATCACATGGGCGCCCACTTTGACGAACTGGTGAATGCCGGTGAGCCCGCCAATGATGGCCTGGTCCGCCACCTGCACATGCCCTGCCAGGGTGGCGTTGTTGGCCAGGATGGTCTGATTGCCCACCACGCAATCGTGCGCAATGTGCACATAGGCCATGATCCAGTTGTCATCCCCGATGGTCGTCACACCCCGGTCCTGGGTAGTGCCCAGGTTGAAGGTGCAAAACTCACGGATGGTGTTGCGGTCGCCAATGACCAGCTCTGTGGGCTCGCCCGCGTACTTCTTGTCCTGCGGGGCTGCACCGAGGGATACAAACTGGAAGATGTGGTTGTCCACACCGATGGTAGTGCGCCCTTCGATCACGCAGTGCGCGCCCACCGTGGTGCCCGGTCCGATCGACACGTGCGGGCCGATCACGGCATAAGGCCCCACCGTCACGGAAGGATCAATGCGGGCGCCCGCCTCAACGATGGCAGTGGGATGAATGTTGCTCACGGTCCAACAGGTCTGAGTCGGTCAGCCCACGCTGCGCATGGTGCACATGAGTTCGGCCTCGCAGGCCACCTCGTCACCCACGCTCGCCACACCCTTGAACTTCCAGATGCCGCCGCGCACGCGGTCGATGGTGATCGTCAGGATCAGCTGATCGCCTGGCTCCACGGGGCGCTTGAAACGCGCGCCATCGATACCGACAAAGTAGTAGATGTTGTTCTCGTCGGGCACCTTGCCCATGGCATCAAAGGCCAGCAGCCCTGCGGCCTGGGCCAGAGCTTCCAGGATCAGCACGCCGGGCATCACGGGGCGCCCAGGAAAATGCCCGCCAAAATATGGTTCGTTGAAGGTGACGTTCTTGATCGCCTTGATGCGGGTGTTGCTCTCAAGCTCGATCACCTTGTCCACCAGCAGGAAGGGATAGCGGTGGGGCAGTTGCTTGAGAATTGCGTGAATATCCATCATCGAGTTGTTCTTCCGTTCATGCTGCTTTGAGGGCTTGCTCCAGCGCTTTGATGCGCTCTCGCAGGCTGTGCAGTTGTTTGAGTGTCGCAGCGTTCTTTTCCCAGCGCGCATTGTCGTCGATGGGAAACATGCCGGTGTACTGGCCAGGCTGGGTCAGGGAGCGGGTAACGACGGTGGCGGCCGAAATGTGCACGTTGTCGGCCAGCTCCAGATGCCCCAGCACAATCGCACCACCACCCACGGTGCAGTGCGCACCAATGATGGCGCTGCCCGCCACACCCACACACCCGGCCATCGCCGCGTGTTTGCCGATGCGCACGTTGTGCCCGATCTGGATCAGGTTGTCGAGCTTGACACCGTCTTCGATCACGGTGTCCTGCAGCGCGCCCCGGTCAATGCAGGTGTTGGCACCAATCTCGACATCGTCACCAATGCGCACGGCGCCCAGTTGTTCAATCTTGACCCACTGCCCTTTCTCCGGCGCAAAGCCGAAGCCGTCGGCACCAATCACCACGCCCGCATGGACAATGCAGCGCGCACCAATATGGCAGTCCTCTCCCACCGTCACGCGAGACTTGAGCACGGTCCCTGCACCGATGTGCGCACCCCGCTCGACCACGCACAGCGGGCCGATGGTAGCGGTGGGGTGCACCTGGGCCATGGGGTCTACCACGGCACTGGAGTGCACGCCGGCTTGCCGTTCAGGCGCATTGCGCTGCCGCCATAGCTGGGTGGCACGCGCAAAGTACACGTAGGGGTTGTCGGCCACGATGCAGGCCCCCCGCGCCAGCGCCACCTCACGCATGGCCGGCGCCACAATGACACAGGCCGCCCGGGAGGCGGCCAGTTGCTGTTGGTAGCGGGGGTTGCTCAGGAAACTGAGGTCCCCCGGGCCGGCAACCTCCAGTGGCGCGATGCGGGCAATGGCGGTGTCACGCGCCCCCCCCTCCAGCGAACCACCGAGCGCATCAACAATGTGCCCGAGAAGCAAACTGCTCACACGCCCCCCATCCGCAGCGGCTTACTTGGCGCCAGCAGCGGCATTCAGCGCCTTGATCACCTTGTCGGTGATGTCATGCTTGGGGTTGATGTAGACGGCCTCTTGCAGGATCACGTCGTACTTCTCCGCCTCGGCCACTTGCTTGACCACCTTGTTGGCGCGTTCCAGCACCTGGGACAGCTCTTCATTCTTGCGGGCGCTCAGGTCTTCCTGAAACTCACGGCGCTTGCGCTGGAAGTCACGGTCCTGATCTACCAGCTGGCGCTGGCGCGTCGTGCGCTGGCTTTCGGCCATGGTCGATGCTTCGCGTTCGAATTTTTCCGTGGCCGTCTTCAGCGTATTGCCTGAGTCAACCAGTTCCTTCTCACGGCGAGAGAACTCTTGCTCCAGCTTGACCTGCGCGGCCTTGGCGGTGCTGGCCTCGCGGAAGATGCGATCAGTGTTGACAAAACCGGCTTTGAACTCTTGCGCTTGAGCAGGGGCCGCGACGGCGATGGCGCCAAGCAGCAGGGCCAAAGAGAGATGGCGAGAAAAGGATTTCATTAGAAAGACGTTCCGATCTGGAATTGCAGTTTCTGGATTTTATCGCCGGCGAACTTGCGCACCGGCTGCGCAAACGCCAAACGCAGCGGGCCGAGCGGTGAAATCCAGCTCAGACCCAGGCCCACGGAGGCGCGCATGTCACTGAAGGTAACTTTTTCATTCTCTCCGTACACATTACCCACATCCACGAAGGTAAAGACGCGCAGGGTCCGGTCGTTCCCCGCGCCCGGGAAGGGAGCAATCAACTCCGCATTCAACGTGACCTTCTTGGGGCCTCCCAGCGAGGCCCCCGTCACATCACGTGGACCCAGCGTGCCCTGGTCAAAGCCACGCACCGAGCCCAAGCCGCCCGAGTAAAAGTTCTTGAACACCGGGAACGGACGGCCATTCATGCCTTTACCAATCCCCGCCTCGCCATTGAAGGCAATGGTGAAGCGCTTGTTGAGCGGTATGTACTGCTGGTACTGGTAGTTGGCCCGAACGTATCGCGCGTCACCGGCCACCGACCATTCGGAGTTGAGGCGTTGGTAACGGCCCGAGTTGGGCGCCAGGGCGCTGTCCCGGTCATCGCGCGACCAGCCCACCGTCAATGGAATAGAAGTGCTGCTGTAGCCGAACTTATCGGCGTAATGCAGGTAAGTGGCGGGTATGTTTGTTCCGGGCTTGATCTTGGTCTGCTCCAGACCACCGCCGAAAAACACGGTATCGGTTTCGCTGAACGGTACACCGAAGCGCACCGAAGTCCCGGTGGTGACCAGCTGATAATTGCCCCCCTGGTCTTCATAGGGCTTGTCGGTGCGGTAGTACACGTCCAGCGTGCGCGAGATGCCGTCGTCCGTGAAGTAGGGATTGGTGGTGCTGAACACCAGCGTACGGCGGTACTTGCTGGTATTGACATCGATACCGAGGTAGTTGCCGGAGCCGAAAATATTCTCCTGCTTGATACCAAACGACAGCGATGCCTTTTCCGCACTGGAGAAACCCACACCCATTTGCAGCGACCCTGTGGGTTTTTCGGCCACGTTGATCACCAGGTCCACCTGATCGGGAGAGCCCGACACCTCCTGCGTCTCCACGTTGACCTCGGTGAAAAAGCCCAGACGGTCCACTCGGTCGCGCGACAGGCGGATCTTGTCACCGTCATACCACGACGCCTCGTACTGGCGGAATTCCCGGCGGATCACTTCGTCCCGTGTGCGGTTGTTGCCACTCACATTGATGCGGCGCACATATGCACGGCGCGCGGGTTCAGCCTGCACCGCGAAGGTGACACGGTTGTTCTCGCGATCAATTTCCGGCACCGCCTCGACCCGCGCAAACGCAAAACCGAAGCGGGCAAAGTACTCGGAGAACGCCTTGGTGGTTTCTGTCACCTGGTCTGCGTTGTAGGGCTCGCCAGGGCGAATGGTCACGAGGGACTTGAATTCGTCTTCGCGGTCCAGGTAGTTGCCCTCCAGCTTGACGCCCGACACCACATAGCGCTCGCCTTCGGTGACGTTGACGGTGATGGAGATGTCCTGCTTGTCCGGCGAAATCGCTACCTGCGTGGAGTCCACACGGAACTCCAGGTAGCCGCGCTGCAGATAGTACGAGCGCAGCGTTTCCAGGTCAGCATTGAGCTTGGCGCGCGAGTAACGGTCGGACTTGGTGTACCAGCTGAGCCAGCCACCGGTGTCCTGGTCGAACAGGCCCTTGAGCGTCGACTCGCTGAACGCCTTGTTGCCCACAAGCCGCACTTCCTTGATGCGCGCAGGTTCGCCCTCCACCACCGTAAAGGTCAAGTTCACGCGGTTGCGCTCGATCGGCGTCACCGTGGTCACCACCTCGGCGCCATACAGGCTCTTGTTGATGTACTGGCGCTTGAGCTCCTGCTCGGCCCGGTCAGCCAGCGCCTTGTCGTAAGGGCGCCCTTCGGCCAGGCCCACATCGCGCATGGCCTTCTTGAGCGCGTCCTTGTCAAACTCGCGGGAACCAGCGAAGTCCACATCGGCAATGGTGGGGCGCTCTTCCACCACCACCACCAGCACATTGCCACTTGCCTCCAGGCGCACGTCCTTGAAGAGGCCGAGCCCGAACAGGGCGCGAATGGCGGCCGCACCTTTTTCGTCGTTGTAGTCGTCACCCACGCGCAGGGGCATGGAGGCAAACACGGTGCCGGGCTCCACACGCTGCAGGCCTTCCACGCGGATGTCCTGCACCTTGAAAGGCTCCAGAGCCCATGCCGCATTGGCGGCAAAAACCATGGCTGCAACGGCCGATGCGGTACGCACGCCCAGGCGATTGATGTGTTTTTTCATGAATGAAGCTGGAGCCGCCATGCAGGGCAAGCGCGGCAAAAGGTTAGCCAAAGAGCCGGGTGATATCGTTGAACAGGGCTATGGACATCATGAGAAGCAGGACCGCAACGCCTCCACGTTGCAGACGCTCCATCCATGCGTCCGACACTCCCCTGCCCGTGACACCCTCCCAAAGATAATACATCAGGTGCCCCCCGTCCAAGACCGGCAGCGGCAGCAGGTTGAGCACGCCCAGACTCACGCTGATCAGCGCGAGAAAGACAAGGTACTGGGTCAGGCCTAGGCTGGCCGAGCGCCCAGCATAATCGGCAATCGTCAAGGGGCCGCTCAAATTCTTGAGGGATGCCTCACCGATGACCATGCGCCCCATCATGCGCAACGTCAGGATCGACACGTCCCAGGTCTTGACCAGGCCGCCCCAGGCTCCCTCCAGCAAACCGTATTCGACCGTGACGAACTCGGGGGCAGCCCCTACGTAGGCACCGATACGCCCCACGGTGGCGCCCAGCTCCGGCTTGGCCTCGGGGAGCACATCCAGAGTGAGCGACTGCCCCGCGCGATCAATGCGCCAGGCCTGCACCAGGGGTTCATTGCCCCGCATGGACTGGCGGATCAGCTCACGCAGCTGCTGCCCGTCCACCACATCGGTGGCGCCGATCTTGAGCACCACGTCGCCTTGGCGCAAACCGGCACGGGCCGCCGCCCCATCGGGCATGACCTCACCCAGAACAGGGCGCGTCCACGGACCCAAAATCCCGATCTTGCGAAACAGCTGCGCATCGGCCTCACGGCTGTCGATTTTCGACATGTCCAGCAGAATTTCCCGGTGCGCAGCACCCGCCTGCGGCTTCACATCCAGGCGCACAGCCTGTCCTTCGAGCGCCCCCCGCGTGAGCAACCAGCGCAAGTCTTCGAAGGAGCGGACAGGCTCCATGTCGTCCGAGCCCAGCGCAGCACGCTCGACCAGCTCTCCGCCCCGCAGGCCCGCACTCTGCGCCACAGACCCCATCACCGGGCTGGCCAGCAGGGCACGGGGCTCCTCCACTCCATTCCAGTTCACGATGGAGTAAAGCAGCACCGCAAGCAACAGATTGGCCAATGGGCCCGCCGCCACAATGGCCGCCCGTGAACGCAAGGGCTGGGTATTGAAGGCCAGGTGGCGCTCTTCGGGCGGCACAGGCGCCTCCCGCTCGTCCAGCATGCGCACGTAGCCCCCCAGCGGAAAGGCGCCCAGCACAAACTCCGTAGGCGATCCCTTGGGTTGCCAGCGCAGCAAGGGATGGCCGAAACCTACCGAAAACCGCAACACCTTCACACCACACGCCACGGCGACCCGGTAGTGCCCGTACTCGTGCACCGCGATCAGAAGGCCGAGGGCCACGACGAAAGCAACGATGGTCAACAACATGGGCAGATGATTCCGTGGATGGAGAACACTCAGGCCGCTAGCCGACCTGCAGCATGCTCGGCGGCACTGCGGGCCTGGGTATCCAGATCCAGCAAGGCTTCGAGCGAATCCGGGTTGGAGGGCGACACCGCATCCAAAGTTGCAAGGTTGACCGCATGAATGTGGTCAAAACGCAGGCGACCGGACAAAAATGCCCCCACAGCCACCTCGTTGGCAGCATTCAGCACCGCTGTCGTGCCCTCTGCGGCCTTCAGCGCCTGCCAGGACAGATGCAAGCCCGGGAAGCGGATGGCATCGGCATCTTCAAACGCGAGAGCACTCAGCGTCGAAAAATCCAGCTTGCTGGCACCACTGACAATCCGCTCCGGCCAGGCCAGACCGCAGGCAATCGGCACGCGCATGTCGGGGGTCCCCAACTGCGCAAGGATGGACGCATCCTTGAATTGCACCATCGAGTGGATGATCTGCTGAGGGTGGATCACCACCTTGATCTGATCCGGGTGCAGGTCGAACAGCCAGCGCGCCTCGATCACTTCGAGGGCCTTGTTCATCATGGTGGCCGAGTCGACCGAGATCTTGCGCCCCATCGAAAAGTTAGGGTGCGCACAGGCCTGGGCCGGGGTGATTTCCGCCAACGTCGCGGGATCGCGCTGGCGGAACGGCCCCCCGGATGCCGTGAGCAGAATGCTGTCCACGCGGTCAGGCCAGGTGGACGCGTCTTCAGGCAAGCACTGGAAGATGGCGGAATGTTCGCTGTCGATGGGCAGCAGTGTGCCCCCCCCCTGCCGTACCGTCTGCATGAACAAACCACCGCCCACCACCAGCGCCTCTTTGTTGGCCAGCAGCAACCGCTTGCCTGCCCGGGCGGCAGCCAGGCAAGGCGCCAGGCCCGCAGCCCCCACGATGGCGGCCATGACGGCATCAACATCGGGATGGGATGCTATATTTTCAATAGCATTCTTTTCAAAAAGGACGCGCGTAGGCAGGCTATTTTCTTTGATTTTTTCGGCCAGCAGCTGCGCATGGGGCGCACTGGCCATCACCGCATAGCGAGGCCGGAACTGCGCACACTGCGCAAGCAACAGGTCCACCTGGGTGGCCGCACTCAATGCAAATACCTCAAAACGGTCCGGGTGGCGCGCCACCACGTCGAGCGTACTGGTGCCGATGGAACCGGTGGAACCGAGAACAGTAAGTCGTTGTTTCATCATGGTGTCGTCAAGCTCGTGAGCATCATGGCCAGCGGCAATGTCGGTAGCAAGGCATCCACCCGGTCCAGCACGCCACCGTGTCCAGGCAACAGGCCACTGCTGTCCTTGACACCCGCGCTGCGCTTGATGAGGGACTCCACCAAGTCACCCGACACACTCATGGCCACCATGAACAGCGCAGCGATCGCCAGCAGCCACCAACCCTGTTGTGCCATGCGGCTGTAGAAACTGGGCACGGTCGCCTGCCAGTGGGCATCGGCAGCCACCCAGACGAACGCCATGACCACCACACCCGCCAAACCACCCCATACACCTTCCCAGCTCTTGCCCGGGCTGATCGACGGGGCCAACTTGCCCTTGGTAAAGCGCAGTCCAAAAGCGCGGCCTGCAAAGTAGGCAAAGATGTCGGCAACCCACACCAGCAGAAGTACCGAGAGCAGGAAGTTGATACCTACATTGCGCGCCTGAACAACGGCCAGCCACGCAAGCCACAGTGCCAATACCCCGGCCACCAGCCGCACAGCTGCAGGGATGCGGGACCAACCCGGTACCCCGGCCTTGAGCAACCAGGCCGTCGCCAGCACCCAGAGCCCCCCGCCCACGACCCACAGAGCAGTCAAGGGATGACCAACCCAACCCAGAGCCCACGAACCTGCACACAATGCAACACAGGCAGCCCCTACCGCCACGGAGCCTGCCTGGCCAAAACCACTCAGGCGGCCCCACTCCCACGCGCCGGCTGCCATGAGCACCAGCACCACCAGGGTGAAGGGCTCTGTGGATGGATAGAAAAGTGCTGGCAGCAAAATAGCCAGCAGGACAAGGGCTGTGATAACGCGCTGCTTGAGCATGGGGCCTTTCAGAACCTGTTCAGGTTCTCAGCCCGGCATCGGATGGGGATGCGCGGACAGGATCTGTTCGGAGGTTTTGCCAAAACGGCGCTCGCGGCTGCTGAAAGCAGCAATCGCCTCGTCCAGTGCCGACTCGTCGAAATCCGGCCACAACCGGTCGCTGAAGAAAAACTCGGAGTATGCGGCCTGCCACAGCAGAAAGTTGCTGATCCGCATTTCCCCGCCGGTGCGAATCACCAGATCCGGGTCAGGCACATGGGCCATGCCCATCGCACCATGCAGGCTGGCCTCGGTGATGACCTCGCCACGTGCTGCCAGAGATGCCGCCGCCTGGGCAATGTCCCAGCGGCCGCCATAGTTGAAGCACACGTTGAGCACAAGGCCTGTGTTTTCCGCCGTGGCAGCCTCTGCCTGCGCAAGACCATCACGCACCTTCGTCGACAGTCCGGCACGCTCTCCCACAAAATGCAGGCGCACGCCGTCTTTCTTGAGCTGCGGCACTTCACGCGCCAGCGCCATGGCCAGCAATTCCATGAGGCCAGAGACCTCGTCGGCGGGGCGGTTCCAGTTCTCGGAAGAGAACGCAAAAACAGTCAACACGCCCACGCCGCGCTGCACGCAGGCGCGTGCGCAGCGGCGCAGTGAATCAACCCCTTGCTTATGGCCTGCCAGGCGCGGCAGGAAGCGGCGCGTAGCCCAGCGGCCGTTGCCATCCATGACGATGGCGATGTGGTGCGGCACCACCGGAGATACAGACATGTGAATGTTCAAGCCCTGGGGGCTTAAACCGCCATGATTTCCTGCTCTTTGGCGGCCACCAGTGCATCGATCTCGGCGATGTGCCTGTCGGTGAACTTCTGCACGTCGGCTTCGGCACGCTTTTGATCATCCTCCGAGGCCAGCTTGTCTTTGACCAGCTTCTTGACGGATTCGTTGGCGTCACGGCGCAGATTGCGGATGGCAACCTTGGAGCCCTCACCTTCAGTGCGGGCCAGCTTGGTCATTTCCTTGCGGCGCTCTTCACTCATGGGTGGCATGGGCACACGGATCAGATCACCCAAGGAGGCAGGATTCAGACCCAGATCGCTTTCGCGGATGGCCTTTTCGATCTTGGCGCCCATGCCCTTTTCCCAGGGCTGCACGCTGATGGTGCGAGAGTCGATCAGTGCCACATTGGCCACCTGGCTCAAGGGCACGAAGGAGCCGTAATACTCGACCTGCACGGTATCAAGCAGCGCGGGGTTGGCGCGGCCGGTGCGGATCTTCTGCAGGTTGTTCTTGAAGGCCGAGATGGACTGGTCCATCTTGGTTTCAGCATTTTTCTTGATGTCGGCAATCGTCATGTTTTTCTCCTCGGGGCGGACCAGAGACGGACAGGCATGCTGCCCGTCCGTGCATCATCATCAGGCGTAAACCAGCGTGCCCTCGTCCTCACCCATCACCACGCGCTTGAGCGCGCCATGCTTGATGATCGAGAACACCCGCACTGGCAGCTTCTGGTCACGGCACAGGGCAAAAGCGGTCGCATCCATGATGCCCAGGTTGCGGGACATGGCCTCGTCGAAGCTGAGCTTCGTGTAGCGCGTGGCCGTGGGATCCTTCTGGGGGTCGGCAGTATAAACGCCGTCCACCTTGGTGGCCTTGAGCACCAGCTCGGCACCGATCTCGGCACCGCGCAGGGCCGCAGCCGTGTCGGTGGTGAAGAAGGGGTTGCCCGTGCCGGCCGCGAAGACCACCACCTTGCCCTCTTCGAGGTACTGCAGCGCCTTGGGGCGCACGTAGGGCTCGACCACCTGCTCGATGGCGATGGCGGACATCACGCGGGCGATCAAACCCTGCTTGTCCATCGCATCGGCCAGGGCCAGCGCGTTCATCACAGTGGCCAGCATGCCCATGTAGTCGGCAGTGGCCCGGTCCATGCCGACCGAGCCGCCCGCGACGCCACGGAAAATATTGCCCCCACCGATCACCACCGCCACCTGCACGCCCAGGCGGGTGACTTCGGCGATCTCCTCGACCATGCGCACGATGGTGGCGCGGTTGATCCCGAAGGCGTCGTCCCCCATCAGCGCCTCACCAGACAGCTTGAGCAGGATGCGCTTGTGGGCTGGTGCAGCGTTGGACATGGGAAATTTCTCCGGTAGGTGGTGCAGGGCTTGGGTGGGGTTGTTGCGGGGAACGATCAGGCAGCGGCCTTGGCGGCAGCCACCTGGGCGGCCACTTCGGCTGCGAAGTCGTCGACCTTCTTCTCGATGCCTTCGCCCACCACGTACAGGGTGAAGCCCTTGACGGTGGTGTTGGTGGCCTTGAGCATCTGCTCGACGGTCTGCTTGCCGTCCGCAGCCTTCACGAAGACCTGGTTGAACAGCGAGACTTCCTTGAGGAACTTCTGCACACCGCCCTCGATGCGCTTGGCAACGATTTCGTCGGACTGCACGGGCTTGCCTGCGGCCACGGCCACGGCGGCATCTTCGGCGGCCTTAGCGGCAGCTACCGAACGCTCTTTTTCGATCAGGTCGGCAGGCACGTCGGCGCTGGTCAGGGCCACGGGCTTCATGGCGGCCACGTGCATGGCAACGTCCTTGGCAGCCGTTTCGTCACCCTCGAACTCAACAACCACGCCGATGCGCGTGCCATGCAGGTACGAAGCCAGCTTGCTGCTGCCACTGAACTGCTTGAAGCGGCGGAAGGACATGTTTTCGCCGATCTTGCCGATCAGGCCCTTGCGCACGTCTTCCAGCGTGGGGCCAAAGCTGTCTTGCTCGTAGGCCAGCGCACCCAGGGCTGCCACGTCGGCAGGGTTGTGCTTGGCGATCAGTTCGGCAGCGGCGTTGGCCAGTGCGATGAAGCTGTCATTTTTGCTCACGAAGTCGGTTTCGCTGTTCACTTCGACCAGGGCGCCGGTGGTGCCGCTGATGAAGCTGGCGACCACGCCTTCGGCGGTGATGCGCGAGGCGGCCTTGCCAGCCTTGGTGCCCAGCTTGACGCGCAACAACTCTTCGGCCTTGGCCATGTCGCCGTCGGCTTCCGTCAAGGCCTTCTTGCATTCCATCATCGGGGCGTCGGTCTTGCCACGCAGTTCGGCAACCATGCTTGCGGTAATTGCAGCCATCTTTATTCCTTCAGTGTTCAGTTCAGTGGGTTCAGATTCGGGCTAAAAAAAAGGGGGCTCACCAGGGGCCCCGCTTTTGTTCGCGACGGATCGCGCAGCCGGGCTATCAGGCAGCGGCTTCTTGCACTTCCACGAATTCGTCGGTGCTCTCGGCTGCAACAGCCTTCACAACTTCGTTCACGGCGTTGGCGCGGCCTTCGATGATCGCGTCAGCGATGCCACGGGCGTACAGCGTCACGGCCTTGGCCGAGTCGTCGTTGCCAGGGATCACGTAGTCGATGCCTTCGGGCGAGTGGTTGGTATCCACCACACCGATCAGCGGGATGCCAAGCTTCTTGGCTTCGGCCACGGCGATCTTGTGGAAGCCCACGTCGATGATGAAGATGGCGTCTGGCAGAGCCACCATGTCCTGGATGCCGCCGATATCCTTTTCGAGCTTCTCGATTTCGCGGGAGAACGTCAGTTGCT
>JADMJR010000079.1 GCA_018780365.1 Acidovorax sp.
ATCCATGCGGAACTGCGGCGGGTTGGGCCCTTCCAAGGTGTATATTGGTTTTGAAGCGGTAAAAGGTGTTGTATGGGCCAAAAACTCAAGATTGCAGGATGGGTGTCGGTAGGCGTGGTGGCGGGTGCGCTCACCACGGTGTCACTGCAAACGGTGGCGCGTGGCGCCATGACGCCGCTGCCGCTGGAGGAAATCCAGCAACTGTCCGCCGTGTTCGGCCTGGTCAAGACCGACTATGTCGAGCCCGTGGATGACAAGAAGCTCATCACCGACGCGATCTCGGGCATGGTCTCCAGCCTGGATCCACATTCGCAGTATTTCGACAAGAAGTCCTTCAAGGAATTCCGCGAAGGCACTTCGGGCCGTTTTGTGGGCGTAGGCATCGAGATCACGCAGGAAGACGGCTTGATCAAGGTGGTTTCCCCCATTGAGGGCTCGCCGGCCTTCCGCGCAGGCCTCAAGACCAACGACCTGATCACCAAGATCGACGAAACCGCCGTCAAGGGCCTGGCGCTCAATGACGCCGTCAAGCGCATGCGCGGCGAGCCCAACACCAAGGTCACGCTCACGATTTTCCGCAAGGACGAAAGCCGCACCTTCCCCGTCACCATCACGCGCGAAGAGATCAAGACCCAGTCCGTCAAGGGCAAGGTGGTGGAGCCAGGCTATGCCTGGATCCGCCTGTCGCAGTTCCAGGAGCGTACGGTGGACGACTTCGTACGCAAGGTCGAAGAGGTCTACAAACAGGAGCCCAACCTCAAGGGCATGGTGCTGGACCTGCGCAACGACCCGGGCGGTTTGCTGGATGCGGCCGTGGCCATCTCGGCGGCCTTCCTGCCCGAGAACGTCACGGTGGTGACCACCAACGGCCAGTTGGCCGACAGCAAGGCCACCTACAAGGCGGCGCCCGACTACTACCAACGCCGGGGTGGTGGCGACCCGCTGCGCCGCCTGCCTGCGGCCCTCAAGTCCATCCCGCTGGTGGTGCTGGTGAATGAAGGTTCAGCCTCGGCCAGCGAAATCGTGGCGGGCGCTCTGCAGGACCACAAGCGCGCTACGGTCATGGGCAGCCAGACCTTCGGCAAGGGCTCGGTGCAGACGGTGCGCCCCCTGGGCCCGGACACCGGCATCAAGCTGACCACGGCGCGCTACTACACACCGAGCGGCAAGTCGATCCAGGCCAAGGGCATCGTGCCCGACGTGATGATCGATGAGTCGGAAGAGGGAAGCCCCTTTGCCGCCCTGCGCATGCGCGAGGCCGATCTCGAAAAGCACCTGGGCAGTGGCCAGGGTGAAGAGAAGAAGGACGAGGCCCGTGAAAAGGCCCGCGAGGAAGCCCGCAAGCGCTTGGAAGAAGAAGCCAAAAAACCCGCCACCGACCGCAAGATCCCCGAGTTCGGGACCGACAAGGACTTTCAGCTGGTGCAGGCGCTCAACCAGCTCAAGGGCCGCCCTGTGCTGGTCAGCAAGACGCTGACGGAACGCAAGGAAGAAAAGAAAGAGAATTGAGCCTTTCGCGCTCTGCTCTCCGGGCTGGATTTCGCGAGGAATCCAGCCTTTTTTGTATCTGTACCTGTTCCGCCGTTTTTTTGCCTGACGCCCCATGACCGACGACCAGCTCCTGCGCTATTCCCGCCACATCCTGCTCGATGAGATGGGCATCGAGGGGCAGGAGCGGGTGCTGGCGGCACACGCCCTCATCATCGGCGCGGGCGGGCTGGGGTCTCCGGCTGCGCTCTACCTGGCATCGGCGGGTGTGGGGCATATCACGCTGGTGGACGACGACGTGGTGGACCTCACCAACCTGCAGCGCCAAATCGCGCACACCACGGCGCGGGTGGGGCTCCCCAAGGTGGATTCGGCCGCCCAGGCCATCGCGGCCATCAACCCCGAAGTCCGGGTGACCCGGCTGCAGACCCGGGTGGACGCGGCGGCCCTGGAGCGCCTGGTGCAGGAGGCCACGGTGGTGCTCGACTGCTGCGACAACTACACCACACGCCACGCGGTCAACGCCGCCTGCGTGCGCCACGGAAAACCCCTGGTGGCCGGGGCCGTGATCCAGTTTGACGGCCAGGTCACGGTGGTGGACCCCCGCGACGAACAGTCGCCTTGTTACGCCTGCATCTTTGCGCCGGACGCGGAATTTGAAGAGGCGCGCTGCTCCACCATGGGCGTGTTCGCCCCCCTGGTGGGCGTGGTGGGGGCGATGCAGGCGGCCGAGGCGCTCAAGCTGGTGGCGGGCATCGGCACATCGCTGGCGGGCCGGCTCCTGATGCTGGACGGCCGCTCAATGGAGTGGAGCACCATGCGCGTGCAGCGTGCCCCCCATTGCCCGGTGTGTGTGGCGCGGTAGGACTGCTCCTACAACCCCAGCCTGTTGCCGCTGGCAGAATCCGGGTTGCTCAACGCTTAAATTCAAGGTGAGAACAGCGTGCCCCTGCGCTGACCGCCAAAGTGGACCCGTTTGTGAAGCTGCGCACCTACATTGTTGAAGACAACGCGACCATCCGCGAGAACCTGATCGGGACTCTGGAAGAGCTGGCGTCTGTGGAGGCCGTGGGCGTGGCAGAAACCGAGGACGAAGGCAAGGACTGGCTCTCCACCCACAGCGAGCAGTGGGACCTGGCCATCGTTGATCTGTTCCTGCGCCAAGGCAGCGGGCTGGGGGTGCTGGCGGCCTGCCGTACACGCCGCCCGGGGCAGAAAATGGTGGTGCTCAGCAACTACGCCACCCCCGATGTGCGCATGCGTTGCGCGCAACTGGGGGTGGATGCGGTGTTCGACAAATCCAACGAAATTGATGCGCTGGTGGACTACTGCGTGCTGCACAGCAGCGGTGATCCGGCAGGTGTGGATTCCAGCGGTTCGCGGGTTCCGTCCCCAGGCTTGTGAAGCGCCACACCGCGTGCTCAGTGCATGTGGTGTCTGTGTGTTTTGAACAGGTTCAGCGCGGCCGCCATGGCTGCGGGTGACCCGACCCCGGCCTGGTGGCGGGCACGGGCGAGGCCTCTATGTCAATCAATCAGGCGGTTCTTGAGCGCGTAGTAGGTCAGGTCGCTGTTGGACGACAGGCTCATCTTTTCCATCAACCGCGTGCGGTAGGTGCTCACGGTCTTCACGCTCAGCGACAGGGCCTTGGCGATGTCGCCGGCGGTCTCGCCCTTGGCGAGCTTGAGGAACACCTGGAACTCGCGCTCCGACAGCTGTTCGTGGGGGGGCGCATCGTCCTTGCGGTTGAGTTGCTGCGCCAGCAACTCGGCCACGGTGGGGGTCAGGTAGCGGCGGCCCAGCGCGATGGTGCGGATGGCTTCCACGATCTCCGCAGGCTCGCACTCCTTGTTCAGGTAGCCGCTCGCGCCCTGGCGGATCAGGTTGATCGCATAGTGCTCTTCAGGGTAGCCGCTCAGGATCAGGATGCCCATGTCGGGTGCCTTGGCGCGCAGCATGGCCAGTGCATCCAGCCCGCTTTGGCCGGGCATCGACAGATCCATCAGCAGCACGTCGATTTCCTTGTTGCGCACCAGGTCGATGGCTTCGCGGCCATTGGCGGCTTCACCTTCGACCCGCAGGTCGACATGCTCCGACAGAAACTGGCGCAGCCCGGAGCGAACAATCGCATGGTCATCCACAATGCCGATCTTGATCATTGATGTTTCTTTCGTGGGGCAGCCGGGTGGCTGCCGTTGCGTGTGGGCGTCCAGGTGGTCTGGCGTGCCGGCACAGGGACGGGACCACCGGCGGGTGACGGGTCATTATCCAGAATAAAGAATAGGCGTATGAATCTCCAAGAAAACACCCGGCGCTGGTTACCCAAGGTCCGCAAGATGGCGCTGAGCCTGCCCATGGCGCTGCTGGCGGCGATGGTGCTGGTGGGCATCAATGAAACGGGGCACATGCGCTCCCAGGATGCGCTGGAGCAGATGGCCCAGGGCTTGACCACGCGGGGAGATGTCAACAAGCTGCTGCAAAGCATGCTGGATGCGGAGACGGGCCAGCGGGGCTACCTGCTCACCGGCAACGAGACCTACCTGGAGCCCTACGACAAGGCCGTGGCCACCGTTCAGACCAACATGGACCGGCTGCGCAACCAGTTCATGAATTCGCCGGACGACATGCAGGAGTTCGCACTGCTGTCGCGGCAGATCTCGCGCAAGCTGGCCGAGATGGAGCTGAGCCTGCGGCTGCGCCGCAAGGGCAACGAAGACGCCTGGAAGTTCATCCTGAACACCGACGTGGGCAAGGAGCACATGGAGGCGATCCGCACCCATGCGCAGGAGCTGATTGTGCGCAGCGACGCACGCCTGTCGCAAGGCCGGGAGCAGATCGAGCAGTCGCTCACGCTGTCGCGCATCGGCATTGCGACCGTCACGGTGATTGGCCTGCTGGCCTTTTATATGTACTTGCGCCAGACGCAGGCCGTGCAGGCTGTGAACCTGCGGGAGCAGGCGCTGCTGGAGCGCGAGCGGGACCGCCTGGAGGGTCTGGTGCGCGAGCGCACCGCCACGCTGTCGGAGCTGGCCAACCACCTGCAGCAGGTGCGCGAGGAAGAACGCGGGCACCTGGCCCGCGAGCTGCACGATGAACTGGGGGCCTTGCTCACGGCCGCCAAGCTGGATGTGGCGCGCCTGAAGTCCAAGATCAACGCCACGGCGCCGGATGTCGCCGAGCGACTCAAGCACCTGACGGAGACCCTCAACAGCGGCATTGCACTCAAGCGTCGCATCATCGAAGACCTGCGTCCTTCGTCGCTCGCCAATCTCGGCTTGACGGCGGCGCTGGAGATCCTGACGCGCGAATATGCCGAACGCGCGGGCATTGAGGTCGAGACCAGCCTGGAGGCCGTGCAACTGCCCGATGCCACCCAGCTCACGGTGTACCGCATGGTGCAGGAGGCCCTGACCAACATCGGCAAGTACGCCCAGGCCAAGAAGGTGCTGGTGTCGGTGCATGCGCACCCCACCCATGTGGCGGTGCAGGTGCGTGACGATGGGGTGGGGTTTGACCCCGCCACCGTGCGCCCCACCTCGCACGGGCTGGCGGGCATGCGCCACCGCGTCGAGGCGGCGGGGGGGCGCTTGGCGCTCACCTCCCGCCCTGGCAATGGCACCTTGTTGTCCGCCGTGTTGCCGCTGCAGCGGGCCCCCGTGGTGTCGCAGGCCGTCGCCGCCCAGGGGGACTGAGGCCTCGTCCGGTGGCAGGGCCGGTCTCCAGCCTCCCTGGCTCCGTTGTCGGGCTGCCATCCGGTGCCCCTCGGTGCCTGCCACTTCGGGCCGTGTGTGGCGCGCTGTCCTACACCTTGCCCGCAGCGCCGCCGACACGCGCGCGCGCCAGGCACCGGCATCTCTGGCACGGCCTGCTGCCTACAGTGGAATCCAGGCGCCGCGGTTCTCGCGCCAGCCCTCCCGCCGGCACACCGGCCACCCACAAGGAGATGGAAATGTTGCACTACGCAGTTGTCTTTCTGGTGATCGCGCTGATTGCCGCACTTTTCGGCTTTGGCGGCATTGCCGCTGGTGCCGTGGGCATCGCCAAGATCCTGTTCTTCGTGTTCGTGATCATGGCTGTGGTGACCTTTGTCCTGGGCCTGCTCAAAAAGGGGTGATGCACTTGCAGCCACCACCTGGCCTCTTTCGATCCCATTCGGCCCATCAGGCCCATCCGGCGGCTTCCAGGTGCCCCGTCACCGACACCCGCCCCACACTAACACCCAGGAGCTTTTTCACATGAGCCTTCAGACCGCCACCCACACCGTGACCGACAGCGCCCGCCACCTGGCCGACAACGTGTTGCAAAGCGCGCAGGACGCCGTGCAGACCACCCGCGCCGTGACCGACCGATCGCTGGACCAGGCCGAAGAGCGCGTGCGCGATCTGCGCCGCCGGGCCGACCCCACCATCGACGACCTGGCTGCCCGCGCCCAGGCACTGGCCGCCCGCAGCATTGACTACTGCGCCGACACCAGCGCCCGTGCGCGCCGCCAGATCGAGCATGCCGCCCATGCCACGGGCCAGTATGTGGCAGAGCAGCCCGGCAAGTCGCTGGTGATTGCTGCCGCATCGGGCGCTGCAGTGGCCACCCTGGTGCTGTGGCTGTCTCGCCGCCGCCGCGCCTACTGAGTGCAGGCGGTCCCAACGGGCGAAGGCCCGGTTTTTCTCCACAGTCCGCCGGTGACGGAGGGTGCCACAGACCGGTAGACTGCACAGGTTCCCGCACCCGCGTTCCCAACCCTTCTTGAACAAGGAAAACACCATGAAATACGCACGTGCTCTCGCTTTCGCCGCAGTTGCCGGCATCACCATCGTCACGGCCACGGGCTGTTCGGTGGCCCGCGAACAACAAACCGTTGGTGCCTATGTGGATGATGCGGGCATCACCACCGCCGTCAAGGCCAAGATGGTCGAAGACAAGAGCGTATCGGCCAGCTCCATCAGTGTGGAGACACTCAACGGCACGGTGCAGCTGTCGGGCTTTGCGAAGTCGCAGGCCGAAAAGAACCAGGCCGAAAACATCGCCCGCAATACCAAACATGTGCGCGAAGTGCGCAACAGCATCGTTGTGCGCCCCTGAGCAGGTGGCTTGACGTGATGCGTGGCTGGGCGATGGCCCGGCTGCGTATTGGCACTCCCTCTGGAGCAGGCACCAGGCATGTCCTGGTGCCTGCTTTTTCTTTTGCACGGGCGCTGCAACGGGCGCATCGGATGCCTTGCGCATTGCAGCGCCACAGATAAGCTCCACACCATGCGGGTATTCAATTGCGACCACTGCGGCCATCTGGTCTTTTTCGACAGCGTGCAGTGCCTGCACTGCGGCAGCGCGCTGGCCTTTTTGCCCGATGTGCTGACCATGGCGGCCCTGGTGCCTGCGCCGCAGGACGGTGCCGACCTGTGGCGGCGCAGAGGGGCGCGAGGCAGTGCCGACCACAGCGGGCGCCTGTACCGCATGTGCCGCAACCACACCGAGCACCAGGCCTGCAACTTTGCAG
Source organism: Acidovorax sp. (assembly GCA_018780365.1). Classification (GTDB taxonomy): domain Bacteria; phylum Pseudomonadota; class Gammaproteobacteria; order Burkholderiales; family Burkholderiaceae_C; genus Acidovorax. The sequence goes on from JADMJR010000079.1 coordinate 6,983, forward strand.
TGCCCGCCAACGACTACACCGAACTGTGCGTGTCCTGCCGGCAGACGCGGGTGAAGCCTGATCTGACCGAAGCGGCCAACCTGGGCCGCTGGATGCAGATCGAGGCCGCCAAGCGGCGCCTGTTCTACAGCCTGGCCCGCTTGGGCCTGGAGCCCGCACCCGGGCGTGCCGGACCCGTGTTCGAGCTGTTGGCCGAAGTGCCCGGTGGCCCGCCAGTGCTGACGGGCCACCACAGCGGCACCATCACGCTCAACGTGGCCGAGGCCGACGACGACGAGCGGGCCCGCCGTCGCATTGCGCTGGGCGAGCCCTACCGCACACTGATTGGCCACCTGCGCCATGAGTCCGGCCACTTTTACTGGGACCAGTTGGTGCGCGACGGTGGGTGCATCGACGACTTCCGCCGCGTGTTCGGCGATGAACGCCAGGACTACGCCGCCGCGCTGGAGGCCCACTATGCCAAGGGCAATAACCTGGGCGACTGGGCTGACCGCTATGTGAGCGCCTATGCCTCTGCCCACCCCTGGGAAGACTGGGCGGAGACCTGGGCCCACTTTCTGCACATGATCGATTTGCTGGAGACCTCGGCCAGCTACGCCACCGAGGTCACGGTCCCCGGCATCTACGGCGCGCAGCGCAGCAGCGCCATTGATCCCTTTGGCACCCCGGCGCCTGATTTCAACACCATGCTGCAGCACCTGGTGCCCCTGACGCTGCTGCTCAACAGCCTCACGCGCAGCCTGGGCCAGCTCGATGCCTATCCCTTCGCCTTGGCCGAGCAGGCGCTCGCCAAGCTCCGTTTTGTGCATGACGTGGTGCGCGCTGCGGGCCAGCGCCCGGCGGCCACAGCAGCGGCAACTGAGCCGCCGACCCCTGCACCTGTTGTTCCATCGATTGTCAAAAAAGATAGCAAAAAAGTGAATGAGGGCAGGCGGTAGCACCTGTTTTTGCTAAGTATTGGCGGCTGAGGCCTGGAATTTGCTTGGTGCGGGCAGCGCCCCACAGATCCCAGGAAGGACACCACCATGCTGAGCCACACTGCCGACCACCTGTTCTGGATGGCTCGCTACACAGAGCGGGCAGAAAAGCCCTGCGCAGCCGGACTTTCGACACAACACCGCCAGCGTGCACAGCACGCCCGGGGTTCTCTGCCCCCGTTGAACAAGGAGGCCGTATGCTGAGCCGCACTGCCGATCACCTGTTCTGGATGGCTCGCTATACAGAGCGGGCAGAGAACACCGCCCGCATGCTGGACGTCAATCACCAAAGCGCGCTGCTGCCGCAAACCACCGAAGTGGCCACGCTGGGCTGGCAGGGCCTGCTGTCCATCAGTGAGCTGCTGCCCGCCTACACCGCCCAGCATGGCGAGGTGACCCCGGCGAAGGTGCTGAGTTTCATGGTGAAGGACCCGGCCAACCCTTCATCCATCGTGGCCTGTCTGCAGGCCGCGCGCGAGAACGCGCGGGCGGTGCGCGGCGCGCTGAATACCGAGGCCTGGGAGATCCTGAACCAGACCTGGCTCGAAGTGAACCGGTTGATTGACGGCGGTGCCCTGGAGAGCGATCCGGCGCATTTTTTTGAATGGGTGAAGTTCCGCTCGCACCTGTCGCGTGGCGTGACGGTGGGCACCCTGCTGCAGGATGAAGCCCTGCACTTCATGCGGCTGGGCACCTTCCTGGAGCGTGCCGACAACACGGCGCGCCTGCTGGACGTGAAGTTCCACGCCGTGCAGAGCGACTTCATGGGCGCGGCCACCGCGCAAGACCAGGATTACGACTTCTACCACTGGAGCGCGATCTTGCTGAGCGTGTCGGGCTTCGAGACCTACCGCAAGGTCTACCGCGATATGATCACCCCCGAGCGGGTGGCCGAACTGCTGATCCTGCGCGCCGACATGCCACGCTCACTGCATGCCTGCATGCAGGAGGTGCTGGGCAACCTCGACATGCTGGGCAGCGGCCAATCTGCAGAGACGCAGCGGCATGCGGGGCGGCTGCTGGCCCACCTGAAGTTTGCGCGCATCGACGAAATTCTGACCCACGGCCTGCACGCCTATCTCACCCAATTCCTGGAGCGTGTGAACGACCTGGGCGCGCGGATCAGCCGGGATTTTCTGGTGCCGTCGGCGGCCTGACGCCGATGGGCTCCACGGTCACCGCCACCTGCAGCACATGGTGGTCGCCACCGTGGATCACGCCACGCAGCGGCGACACATCCGAGTAGTCGCGCCCAATGGCCAGGGTCACATAGTCCTCGCCAGCGGCGCGGTCGTTGGTGGGGTCGAGGTCAAACCACTCTTCACCTTCCGGCCTGTCATCGCCTTCGGTGGCGGCAGGGGACCACACCGAAACCCAGGCGTGCGAGGCGTCGGCCCCCACCAGCCGCGGCTGGCCCGGCGGGGGCTCGGTCAGCAAGTAGCCGCTCACATACCGCGCCGCCAAGCCCATGCTGCGCAGGCAGCCGATCATCACGTGGGCAAAGTCCTGGCATACGCCCCGGCGCAGCCGCAGGGATTCGAGCGCGGGCGTGCCGGCATCCGTGGCGTGGGCCGTGTAGGCGAAGTCGGCATGGATGCGCGACATCAGGTGGCTGGCCACCGCCATCAGCGGGCGCCCTGGCGCAAAACTCTCGCGGGCATAGGCCACAAAGTCGGTGTGCCGGGGGATGTAGGGCGAGGCAAAGCCAAATTCGGCGGCAGGGTGGAAGGGCATGCCACGCCGGTAGGCCAGGCGTTCACGCACCGCCTCCCAAGGTTCGCCGGGTGGTGCTGGCGGCGGCGGTGTGGTCTCCAGCAGGCTTTCCGCACGCACGTGCAGCCGCTCGTGGGTGAAAGGCAGGTTGAAGAATGCGCGGGTGTTGCCAAACACATCCTGGGCGGTTTGGCACTGTGTTGGGGCGGGTTCCACGTGCAGCGTGTGGGTCAGCACGCGCTGCACCAACCCAGTGCGCGGCCGCAGGTGGGCCATGTGCTGGGCGTTTTGCACCGCCGGCGTGTACTGGTACACCGTTTCGTGGATGACGCGCAATCGCATGGTCAAGCTCCGATGCTGTATCGCAAGGCATCCACTGAATGGGTGAAATAGCGCGTGGCCAGCACCTCCGACAGGCCCATCACACCCCGCACACAACCCCCCAGGTACTGCTCCAGCGCGGCATGCCGACCCTCGGCATCCTGCGTGCACAAGGCGACCAGCGACAGGTCGGACGCTTCGGGGATGCCCGTGGCGGCGGACTCTCCGGGTGTTCCTGCGGCCGCTTCGATCTTGGCAATGCGCCCGCGCAGCGTCTGGGCCACCCAGGCCAGCGAGCGGGGGTTGTCGCGGTCGATCACCAGCAGGTCGAGCAGCGCGGGCATGTCGCGCCGCTGCTGGTACTGGGCGTGGAAGGTGATGGTGCTGTCAAACAGCGCGATCATGGCCTCGAAGCCACTTTCGTCGAACACCGCTTCCGTCTGCAGGCCACTTTCGAGCGCAGCGGCCAGAAAGCCCAGGCGCTCCAGATGCCGCCCGATCGACAGCAGCCGCCAGCCATCGTCGCGGGTCATGCGGTCGGTCTGCTGGCCGGTCATGGCGGCGGTGCGGCCGCTCAGGGCTTCGAGCTGGCGCAGCGCGTCCAGCGGTGAATAGTCGCCGTCTTCCGCAACGCCCGGGCCTTGCGCAAAAAACTCGGCGTCGGCATTCACGATGAGGTTCCAGTGCTCCTGCGACAGGCGGTCACGCACGGCCGAGGCCGCCCCGAGGATGCCGCGCAGGTTGTAGCCCACGCTGGTGATCTGGGCGGCATTCGTCAGCCCCGCGATGAGCGAGCGCTCGAACACGCGACGCGCCTGCGTGGCCGGCGGCACGGTGGACAACACCAGGCCCTGGCCCACGGCCATCGCCCCCAGCCAGGCCAGCAGTGGCTGGGACGACTGGTCCTCGCCGTTCAGGCATTGCAGCGCAATGCGTGCCAGGCGGGTCACGTTCTCGGTGCGTTCGGTGTAGCGGCCCAGCCAGAAGAGGTTTTCGGCCGCGCGGCTGGTCACCTGGCGGCTGCGGTGCACCACGGCCGGGGCGCTCTGGTTGTGGGCGAGCAGCGTGGTGGTGTCCACCTGGCCGTCGGTCAGCACCCAGACATCGGCGCTGCTGCCGCCACGCTGCATGGACGTGATCTCGCTGTCACCGGTGGCAATGCGCGCCAGCCCGCCCGGCAGCACCCGCCAGGAGCCCGGACCATCACACACGGCAAACACGCGCAGCATCACCGAACGGGACGCAATGCTGCTGCGCGGTGGCTGCCCCGCAGGGCCGGGGTGCCAGGTTGGCATTTGCGATAGCGGCAGGTGGGCCTGCACGGTGTATTCGTCCCCCTGGCCCTGGATGCGCTGGGACCACTGCGCCAGGTCTTGGGGCGACTGTGCACCGCCGAGCACCGGCACCCGCTGCCCCATGGGCCAGGTGGGCCGGATCACGCTGTGGGCCAGTTGCGGCAGCACCGCCTGCATGGCCGAGCGCTCGCCACACCACCAGGTGGGCAGCGACGGTAGCGCGAGCTCTTCACCCAGCAGGTGGCGCGAGAGCGCGGGCATGAAGCCCAGCAATGCCGACGATTCCAGGAATGCCGAGCCCGGCGCATTGGCCACCAGCACGTTGCCCGCGCGGATGGCCTGCAGCAGGCCGGGCACGCCCAGGCGCGAGTCGCTGCGCAGCTCCAGCGGGTCCAGAAACTCGTCGTCCAGGCGCTTGAGGATGCCGTGCACGGGCTGCAGGCCATGCAGCGTCTTGAGGTACAGGCGTGCGTCGCGCACGGTGAGGTCGTTGCCCTCGACCAGCGTGAGCCCCAGGTAGCGCGCCAGGTAGGCGTGCTCGAAGTAGGTCTCGTTGTAGGGGCCGGGCGTGAGCAGCACGATGCGCGCATCCTGCCCCGCCGGGCTCATCTGCCGCAGGCCGTCGAGCAGCGCCCGGTAGGTGGCGGCCAGGCGCTGCACATGCATCTGGCGGAAGGCCTCGGGGAACAGGCGCGAGATGAGCAGCCGGTTCTCCAGCAGGTACCCCAGGCCCGACGGCGCCTGCGTGCGCTGCGTGACCACCCACCAGTCGCCCTGCGCATCACGCGCCATATCGAACGCCGCAATGTGCAGGTGCGTGCCGCCCACGGGCTCGACCCCATGCATGGCGCGCAGATAACCCGGGTGGCCCTGCACCAGCGCGCTGGGCAGCAAGCCTTTGTGCAGCAACTCTTGCGGGCCATACACGTCGGCCATCACGCGATCGAGCAGGCGCGCGCGCTGCAACACGCCGCGCTCGATGTGCGCCCAGTCGCCCTGCGAGAGGATCAGCGGAAACAGATCGACCGACCAGGGCCGCTGTGGGCCGTCGGCATCGGCGTACACGTTGTAGGTGATGCCGTTGTCGCGCACCTGGCGCTGCAGGCTCGCCATGCGCCGGTCCAGGTCCTGGAAGCCCTCGGGCCCCATTTGGTCAAAAAAATCGGCCCACGCGCTCGACAGGCATTGATTGTTTGCTATTGAAACAGGAGTATTTGCGGCGTCGGCCAAGCCGTCGGTGGGGGAGGGGCGTGCGGGCGCACCAGCGCCCCGCAGCTCGTCAAAGTGCCCGGCCGCAGCGGTGGGCGCCAGCGCAGCCGCCAGCTGGGCCGCGCTTTCGGGAAGGTCTGTGGGCAAGAGGCGGTCGTTGGGGTTTGTCACTGCGCTCGATTTTCGGGCATTTGGCCGCGAGGACTCTGCGGGTAACCCACCCCCTTCAAAATCGGCGCGGCCCAGGCCAGAGATGCCAAGCAAGGGCCGCCCCGCAGCGAGGGCGTCGTCCCCCACAGGGGGAAGGCGCCGCAGGCGACTCAGGGGGAGTCAAGTCATGGCCTCATTTTTCGCCGCAGATCCAGCGTGAACGGAAACTCCCGGCTGCCCGGCAGCGCAATGGTCGCAGGCGGCACCGCCAGCCTGCCCGGCGTGTGGCCCATGCGCGAGAACCGCGCGAGGCGGCGGCTTTCGGCCTCGTAGGCGTTGACTGGGAAGGTGTCGTAGTTGCGCCCGCCCGGGTGCGCCACGTGGTACTGGCAGCCGCCCAAAGAGCGGTTCATCCAGGTGTCCACGATGTCGAACGTGAGCGGCGCATGGGCGCCGATGGTGGGGTGCAGGGCCGAGGGCGGGTTCCAGGCCTTGTAGCGCACACCGGCCACAAACTCGCCGGTGGTGCCCGTGCTTTGCAGCGGCAGCGGCTGGCCGTTGACGGTGACCACATGGCGGCTTTCGTTCATGCCCGTCACGCGCACCTCGATGCGCTCCAGCGACGAGTCCACATAGCGCACGGTGCCACCGGCGGAGCCTTCCTCGCCCATCACATGCCAGGGCTCCAGCGCGTTGCGCAGGGTCAGCTCCACACCCATCGACTTGACGGTGCCGACCATGGGGAAGCGGAACTCGAACTGCGGTGCAAACCAGGCCGCGTCAAACGCGTAGCCTGCGGCGTTCATCTCGGCCACCACATCGTGCATGTCCTGCTGGATGAAGGTGGGCAGCATCCAGCGGTCGTGCAGCTCGGTGCCCCAGCGGGCGGCGGGCGCGCGGTAGGGCGTCTTCCAGAAGCGGGCGATCAGGGCGCGCAGCAGCAGCTGCTGCACCACGCTCATGTGGGCGTGGGGCGGCATCTCGAAAGCGCGCAGCTCCAGCAGGCCCAGGCGGCCGGTGCTGCTGTCGGGCGAGAACATCTTGTCGATGCTGAACTCGCTGCGGTGGGTGTTGCCCGTCACGTCCACCAGGATGTTGCGCAGCGTGCGGTCCACCAGCCACGGCGGCATGTCCTGGCCGTACAGGGCGCGGTTGGATTCGATCTCGCGCAGTGCGATCTCCAGCTCGTACAGCTGGTCGTTGCGGGCCTCGTCCACCCGCGGCGACTGGCTGGTGGGGCCGATGAACAGGCCGCTGAACAAATAGCTCAGGCTGGGGTGGTTGTGCCAATACAGCAGCAGGCTGGCCAGCAGTTCGGGCTTGCGCAAGAACGGCGAGTCGGCCGGTGTGGCGCCACCCATCACGAAGTGGTTGCCACCCCCGGTGCCGGTGTGGCGGCCATCGGTCATGAACTTCTCGGCCGACAGGCGCGTCTCCCATGCGGCCTGGTACAGGAACTCGGTGTGCTGCACCAGTTCCTTCCAGTGGCTGGCAGGGTGGATGTTCACCTCGATCACACCAGGGTCGGGCGTGACCTGCAGCACCTTCAGGCGTGCGTCGCGCGGGGGCGGGTAGCCTTCCAGCACGATCCTCATGCCCAGCTCTTCGGCCGTGGCCTCGATGGCGGCCAGCAGGTCCAGGTAGTCGTCCAGGCGCGCCAGGGGCGGCATGAAGACATACAACACGCCATACTTTTCACCCACCGCTTCCGCCTTAGGGCCGCTGGACCGGCGCGGGTCGCGCACCTCGACGCACATCGCGGTGCGCGACAGCCCGGCGGCCGACTGGAACTTGCCTGGGGGCTGCATGTCCGCATGGGGATCGGGCTGGCCCGCCTGGCGCGCGTGGTCGCCGCCTGCGGTGCCTGCAACGCCTTGGGCCACCCGGCGTGCCTCGCCGGGGGCCGTGGCGCCCGCCAGGTAGGGCAGGTCGCGGTCGCCGGTGACGGGGCCTGATGGCGTGGCATAGCGTGCGCGCAGCGTGGTGGCGGCGGCCAGCGGGCCCTGAGGGGCGGTCGGGTCTGGCGGGACCAGGTGGTCGGTGTCTGCGGCCTTCACCCAGGGCAGGGCGTCCAGGGGCAGCCGGTAGCCCATGGGCGAATCGCCGGGGATGAGCAACATGCGGTCGTCGCGGAAGAACCAGGGGCCGGTGCTCCACACGCTGCCCACCAGCTTGCCCAACCCTTCACCCGCCTGCAGCGGCAGCACATAGCCGATCACGCTGTCGAGCTTTTGCTCGAACACTCGGCGCAGGCGAGCGCGCTCCAGCTCGTCGTCCAGGCGCGCATCAAACGGGTCCACGTTGACCGGCAGGCGCCGCTCGCGCCACAGGTAGTAGAAGGTGTCCTCGTAGCCGGGCTGGATATAGCGATCGGTGATGCCCAGCTTGCGCGTGAGGTGGTGCACAAAACGTTCTGCGTCCGCGCTGGTGTAGTGCGATGGGTTGCGTTCGTCGGCAAACAGCGCGGGGTTTTTCCAGGCCGGCTGGCCGTCGGCGCGCCAGCAGATCGACAACGCCCAGCGGGGCAACTGTTCGCCGGGGTACCACTTGCCCTGGCCAAAATGCAGAAAACCACCCTGGCCATATTCGGCGCGCAGCTTGTGCACCAGCTCGGTGGCAAAGCCGCGTTTGGTGGGCCCCAGGGCGTCGGTGTTCCACTCGGCAGCGTCGCGGTCGCCCACGGCCACAAAGGTGGGCTCGCCGCCCATGGTCAGGCGCACATCGTTCGCGGTCAGGTCGGCATCCACCTGGTCGCCCAGCGCCTGCACGGCCTGCCACTGGTCTTCGGTGTACGGCTTGGTCACGCGCGGCGATTCGAAGATGCGCGTCACGCGCATCTCGTGGTTGAACTCCACCTCGGCCTCGTCCACCCCGCCTTCAATCGGCGCGGCGCCGGAGGGCTGGGGCGTGCAGGCCAGGGGGATATGGCCCTCGCCCGCCATCAGGCCGCTGGTGGCGTCCAGGCCGATCCAGCCCGCGCCGGGCAGGTAGACCTCGCACCAGGCGTGAAGGTCGGTGAAGTCCACTTCGGTGCCACTCGGGCCATCGAGCGCCTTCACGTCGGGCGTGAGCTGGATCAGGTAGCCCGACACGAACCGCGCCGCCAGCCCCAGGTGGCGCAGCAGCTGCACCAGCAGCCAGCCAGAGTCGCGGCACGATCCACTGGCCTTTTGCAGCGTCTCCTCGGGGCCCTGCACGCCGGGCTCCATGCGAATGAGGTAGCGGATGTCCTGCGACACCTGCCGGTTGAGCTTGACCAGGAAATCGATGGTGCGCTGCTTGCTGCGGTCCACCTTGTCCAGATAGGCCTGCACCAGCGGCGTCATCGGGTCGGTGGCCAGGTAGGGCGCCAGCTCCTGCTGCACATCGCTGCTGTACTTGAACGGGATGTTCTCGGCCTCGGGCTCCAGGAAGAAGTCGAAGGGGTTGTACACCGCCATTTCCACCACCAGGTCCACCGTGACCTTGAACTCGCGCGTCTTCTCGGGGAAGACCAACCGCGCCTGGTAGTTGGCAAACGGGTCCTGCTGCCAGTTGATGAAGTGCTGCGCGGGCTCGACCTTGAGCGAGTACGAAATCACATTGCTGCGGCAGTGGGGCGCGGGCCGCAATCGGATGGTCTGTGGCCCGAGGCCTACCAGCCGGTCGTATTGGTAATGCGTGACGTGGTGGAGCGCGGCGTGGATGGGCATATGCAGGCCATGCTAGCAAGTCCCGAGCCATCGTGGTAAACAATCCCCGTGCCGGTGCCTTGTGTTCATGGCCTGTTCACAATCTGCGGTGCCGGTCTTTCCTTTCCAGTGGGCGACGCCGAACCCACCACCGTCCGCCCCCATCCCTTCACAGCACCATCTTGGTGATTCACCCTGCCGCATAGCCATGTCCCAGCCACCCCAACTCCTGCTTTTGCCCGGCCTGGCGGCCGATGAACGTATGTGGCGGGGTGTCTTGCCCCACATGCCCGAGGCCCTGCGCCCGGTGGTGGCCACGGCCCACCAGGACGCCATGCTGCACACCATCGAGGATTTCGCCGCCCGGTTGCTGGCGCAGCACGCGGGGCCGCTGGTGCTGGCCGGTGCCTCCATGGGCGGGATGGTCGCGATGGAGGCCGCGCGCCAGGCGCCCGAGCGCATTGCGGGCCTGGCGTTGCTGGGCACCACGGCGCGGCCTGAAACGCCGGACATGCGGGCGCTGCGCGAGGCCGCCATCGAACTCTTTGAACAAGGCCGCCTGCGCGAAGTGATCGAGCCCAACGTGGCCTTTGCCTTCCACCCGGACAACGCCACGCGGCCTGAGCTGGTGCAGGCCTATCTCGACTTTGTGCTGGGCGCTGGCGCCGCGCACCTGGTGCGCCAGAACCGTGCTGTCATCCACCGACCCGATGCCCGCCTGCACCTGCCCGGCGTGGCCTGCCCCGTGCTGGTGGTGTGTGGTGAGGCCGACCAGCTCACGCCGCCCGAATGTTCTGCCGAGATCGCAGCGCTGGTTCCCCATGCCGATCACACCCTGCTGGCCCACAGCGGCCACATGCTGACCATGGAGCAGCCCGAGGCCGTCAGCCACCTGTTGGTGCAGTGGCTGGCCCGCAATGGGTGGATTTGAACCAGGTTTTGAGTGTTTTTGCCTGATGAGCTACATGCCTCAGAGACCCCACCATCCGTTCGGGCTGAGCCCGTCGAAGCCAGGGCTTGCCCCGAGGGTGCAAGGCTTCGACAAGCTCAGCCCGAACGGATGAAGGGACGTGAAGTCTGAGGTCAGTCGCCAATCGGGTGCTTTTTGGCTGCTGGCGCCTGTTCAGTAAGCGTTTGTAGCTATTAAATTGATAGTAAATCAGAATTCGAAATTGTCGATCAACCGCGTGCTGCCCAACCGCGCAGCCCCCAGTGCCACCAGCGAGCCTGCCGCATCGTCGCCCGTGGCGGGCAGCAGGTCCGCACGGCGGCGCACGGTGAGGTAGTCGGACAGCCATCCCCGGGCGCGCAGGGCCTCCAGGGCCTGCGGCTCCAGCGCGCTGCGGTCGCCGGGGGGCGTGTCCAGCCACTGCTGCGCCAGCCGCTGCAATGCTTGCGACAGGGCCACGGCCTCTTGCCGGTCCTCCAGGCCCAGGTAGCCATTGCGCGAACTCAGCGCCAGCCCGTCGGCCGCGCGGCAGGTATCGCCCGCCACGATGGCGATGGGCAGCGCAAACTGCCGCACCATGTGGCGGATCACCATGAGCTGCTGGTAGTCCTTCTTGCCAAACACGGCCGTGCCGCCCGTGGCGCCCAGCACGCAGGCAAACAGCTTCATCACCACCGTGCTCACGCCCACAAAAAAG
>JADMJR010000181.1 GCA_018780365.1 Acidovorax sp.
TGCAGGTGAGCATCGCGCACCGCCACGAGCAGTTCAAGGTCGATGGCCCCAAGGCCAAGGCCACCCAGGCCATGGAGCTGCTGCAGGCCCTGTACGAGATGGCCGAACGCCCCATCCCCGAGGACCATCTCCAGCTCATGCTGGCGGGCGACAGCGAGCTGCTGGAGGCCCCGGACGATGCCATCGTGCTCAACACACGCCGCGCCGACCTGCGCGGGCGCACGCCCACGCAGAACCGCTACCTGCAGAACATCGCAGCGCACGACATCACCTTCGGCATCGGCCCGGCCGGCACCGGCAAGACCTATCTGGCCGTGGCCTGTGCGGTGGATGCGCTGGAGCGCAGCAGCGTGCAGCGCATTGTGCTGACCCGCCCCGCAGTGGAGGCTGGCGAGCGCCTGGGCTTCCTGCCCGGCGACCTGGCACAGAAGGTGGACCCCTACCTGCGGCCCTTGTACGACGCGCTGTACGAACTGATGGGCAACGACAAGGTGCAAAAGGCCTTCGAGCGCAATGCCATCGAAATCGCACCGCTGGCCTTCATGCGCGGGCGCACCCTGAACAACGCCTTCGTGATCCTGGACGAAGCCCAGAACACCACGCCCGAGCAGATGAAGATGTTCCTCACCCGCATCGGCTTCGGTTCGCGCGCCGTGGTCACGGGCGACGTGAGCCAGATCGACCTGCCCAAGGGGGCGATGAGCGGTCTGGTAGATGCCGAACGGGTCCTGAAACGCGTCAAGGGCATCGCCGTCACCCACTTCACCAGCGCCGACGTGGTGCGCCACCCGCTGGTCGCCCGCATCGTGGACGCCTACGACGCCCCCCGCCGTGCGACGGCGGCACGCAGCAGAGATTGATACTATTATTTTGATAGCAAACAACGCTTGCCTATCAGGCGCCAGCAGCAAAAGACACTACCATGCCTCTGAACCAACTCTCCTTGTCGCTGCAATTCGGCTCCTTTGATGGGGCGGCGGCGCACCGCGCCGTGCTGCCGCGCCACAAGGTCACCCGCTGGATACGCCACGCCCTGGCCACCGACGCCGAAATCACCGTGCGCATCGTGGGTGCCGACGAAGGCCAGCAGCTCAACCGCGAGTACCGCCACAAGGACTACGCGACCAACGTGCTCACCTTCGACTACACCCAGGAGCCCGTGGTGACCGCCGACCTGGTGCTCTGCGCTCCCGTGATCGAGCGCGAGGCGAAAGAGCAGAACAAGAGCCTGGAAGAGCACTACGCCCACATGCTGGTGCACGGCACGCTGCACGCCCAGGGCTGGGACCACGAGACCAGCGAGGCCGATGCGGACGAGATGGAAGAATACGAGACCGCCATCCTGCAAGAGCTGGGGTTTGCGGACCCGTACGGGGCTGAATAGCGCCGCCCAAAAATCGGCAAAGATGTAGAGCGCCCTGAGCTTGGCGCTGTACACCTGTCCTGCGCGGGCCTCATGGGTCACGCCCAGACCACAAAGCCCCCTGAAGAGATACTGAAACAATTCGTATCTCTTGCGAATTACTTTTTTACCAAATGGTATAAAAGTCAATCCAAGGGAGGGCCAATAGTTCATGCTGGGGATGCGCGTGCATGGCGCTGCACACGCTCTGCCACCAGCACTTGGGGCACACCTCTGGCTGCGCCTTTGGCATATCGGCCCCTCGATCATCCTCCGTCTTCGCAAACTCTTTTCACCTTCACGGGACCACAGGACATTGCCCATGACCAGACACTCCACACCTCGCAGGACACCGCCCCCCCTGAGACCGGTTCACCTGGCGCGAGCACTGATGATGGTCGTCCCTGTGATGCTGGCGGCCTGCGGCGGGGGCTCAGGTTCGGAGGCACCATCCACGGGCATTGCAGCGCCATCGGGTTTCACTGTTGGCTACAGGACCAAAAGTTACGCATTCCAATGGGCGGTCAGCACGGATGCCTCCCGCTACGAGCTGTTTGAAGACCCTGACGGCCCTACAGGCCCGCAGCCAGAGATGATGGTGGGCAGCGCCAACGACCGCACCATCACCGCCTTCTTCCACGAGATAACGTCAGCGCAACTGCATGAGCGAGTGAATGCCACCTACCGCCTGCGCGCCTGCGACGGCACTGGCTGCGGAGCATTCACGACCGCAGTCAAGCCCGATGTGACCCAGGCCATTGGCTACTTCAAGGCCAGCAACAGTGAGCCTGGCGACACATTTGGGAGTGCCGTGGCGCTGTCGGCAGATGGAAAGGTGATGGCCGTGAGCGCGACCGGAGAACGCAGCAACGCGACCTGCCCCGCAACCCCTCCCTGCGACAAGGACGACAACACCATCGTGAACGCAGGCGCTGTCTATATTTTTTCGCGCAGCAACTCATATGGATTGTGGACCCTGGCGTCTTATCTCAAGGCCGGCAACAACCGGGCCTACGACAACGGACGCTACCTGGACATAGGCCCCCGCTTTGGCGCCAGCCTGGCACTGTCTGCCGACGGATCCACCCTGGTCGTGGGAGCCCCCGGCGAGACCAGCAGTGCCAAAGGGGTGAACGGGGACGCATCCGATACCCAGACCCAGGGTGCAGGTGCTATATACGTCTTCAAAGGTGCCGCGGGCCTTTTGCCTGGGGGCTTTTCGATGAAATGGGTGCAGGAGGCCTACATCAAGGCCAGCAATACCCGCCCCAAGGCCGATTACAGCGTTGACATCATGGGCTACTACGTACGCGACCCCCAGAGCTTCGGGAGCAGCGTTGCGGTGTCTGCCGATGGCAACCTGGTGGCCGTTGCCGCGCCTGGCGAAGGCAGTAAAGCCACCGGCATCAATAGCGACCAGAGCGACAACTCAGCCCCCCGCGCAGGCGCGGTGTATACCTACACCCGCAGCAGCAGCAGCGGTGCCGGAGAGATGGGCACCTGGGCCTATCAGGCCTACCTGAAAGCCAGCAACACAAATAGCCTCAGTGGGCAACAATTCGGCGGATCCATTGCGCTCTCCGGTGATGGGAGCACACTGGCAGTGGGAGCCCCGTTGGAGAGCGGCGGTACCACCGGCGTCAATGGCGATCAGCAGGATCAATCTGCCAGCGGCTCCGGTGCGGTCTACATCTTCACCCAGGGCAGCAACGGCTGGGGCCAGCAGGCCTATGTCAAGGCATCCAATACAACCGCCCGCGATCGGTTTGGCAGCAGACTCGCACTTTCGGCAGATGGCAACACCCTGGCCGTAGGAGCCCAGGAGGAGACCGCATCCGGCACGGGCATCAACAACCCACCGGGCGCTCGCACCCTGGCACGTGCGGGCGCCGTCTATCTGTTCACCCGCAGCAGCGGCGCGTGGAACCAGCAGGCCTATCTGAAGGCCAGCAACACCGGCCAGGACCACTGGTATGGATCCAGCCTCGCACTGTCCGC
>JADMJR010000193.1 GCA_018780365.1 Acidovorax sp.
TCTTGGCGGCCAGCATGCGTACGTTCATGTGCACCGTGGGCACATAGGGGTTGCGCGGGTGGAACACCAGCGACACGCCCATGGCCTCAAACGGTGCACCCGCCAGCTCGGGCCGGTGCTGCGTGGCAGACGGCGGCAGTTGCGGGCCGCGCACATGGCTGAAGCCACAGCCCGCGCGTTCGAACACGCGGCCACCTTCCAGGATCTTGGTGATGCCGTCGCCCTGCAGCGGCTCGCCGGGCGGTTTGCTCCAGGCATCGGCCAAAAAGCGCGCACCGCCCTCGCCTTCCACGGCTTCGAGCGCGTCGGTGATGCGGGCCTGCAGGCCCAACAGGTAGCCGCGCACACGCGCCACCGTGTCAGCGGGGTTCAAGGTCTGAGCCTCTGCCATCAGCTTTTCAGGGCGCGGAAGCCAATATCGCGGCGGTACTGAGCGCCATCGAACTGGATGCCACGCGCCACGTCATACGCACGTTGCTGCGCCTGCTTGACGCTGTCGGCCAGAACCGTCACGCACAACACGCGGCCACCGGTCACGCTGACCACACCGTCTTTCAGCTGCGTGCCCGCGTGGAACACCACGGCATCGTCCGCATCGGCGGGCAGGCCGGTGATGGGGTCGCCCTTGCGCGGGTTCTCAGGGTAGCCATGGGCGGCCATGACCACGCCTAAAGCGGTGCGGCGGTCCCATTGCAGCTCCATCTGGTCGAGCTTGCCGTCGGCCGCAGCGCCCATCACATCGCTGAAATCGCTTTTCAGGCGCATCAGGATGGGCTGCGTTTCGGGGTCGCCCATGCGGCAGTTGAATTCGAGCGTCTTGGGCTGGCCCTTGGCGTCGATCATCAGGCCCGCATACAGGAAGCCGGTGTAGGGAATGCCGTCCTTTTCCATGCCCCGGATGGTGGGCAGGATGATTTCGCGCATGGCGCGGGCATGCACATCGGCCGTGACCACTGGCGCGGGCGAATACGCGCCCATGCCGCCGGTGTTGGGGCCTTCGTCGCCGTCTTTGAGGCGCTTGTGGTCCTGGCTGGTGGCCAGTGCCAGCACGTTCTTGCCGTCGCACAGCACGATGAAGGAGGCTTCTTCGCCTTCGAGGAACTCCTCGATCACCACGCGCGCCCCGCCTTCGTTGTGGGTCACACCGTATTTGTTGTCCACCAACATGAAGTCCACAGCGTCGTGGGCCTCTTGCAGCGTCATGGCCACCACCACGCCCTTGCCGGCCGCCAGGCCGTCGGCCTTGATCACGATGGGGGCGCCCAGCCGGTCCACAAACGCGTGGGCTGCGGCGGGGTCGGTAAAGGTGTCGTAGTCGGCCGTGGGGATGCCATGGCGGCGCATGAAGGCCTTGGAAAACGCCTTGGAGCTTTCGAGCTGGGCCGCAGCCTTGGTGGGGCCGAAGATGCGCATGTTGTGGGCGCGGAACTCATCGACCACACCGGCCGCCAGGGGTGCCTCGGGGCCCACCACCGTCAGCGCGATCTTCTCGGCCTGGGCCCAGGTGCGCAGCTCGCGCACATCGGAGATCGCCACATTTTCGAGCTTGGGGTTCAAGGCCGTGCCGCCGTTGCCGGGCGCCACATACACCTTGGTCACCTTGGGGGACTCGCTCAGTTTCCACGCCATCGCGTGTTCACGGCCGCCGCCACCAATCACAAGTACTTTCATAGGAACCTTTGGTGAACCCGGCCCGCAGCGCTGCACTGCTGGGCGGGGTTCGGGGGAATATCAGTCGGAAAACAAGTCAGGGCAAGAAAAAAGCGGTGATTTACGGGTGCAGAGTCACAGCGCCGCGTTGTGGTAGACCTCCTGGGTGTCGTCCAGGTCTTCCAGCACATCCAGCAGTTTTTGCATCTTGGCGGCGTCTTCGCCTGTCAGCTCGATGGTGTTTTCGGGCCGCATGGTCACACTGGCCACTTCTGGGACCAAGCCCGCCGCCTCCAACGCATTCTTCACGGCTTCAAAGTCGGCCGGGGCGGTGAGCACCTCCACCGCGCCATCGTCGTCGGTCACCACGTCTTCGGCGCCTGCCTCCAAGGCCACTTCCATCACCTTGTCTTCGCTGGTGCCGGGGGCAAAAATCAGCTGGCCACAGTGCTTGAATTGGAACACCACCGAGCCTTCGGTGCCCATGTTGCCGCCGTGTTTGCTGAACGCATGGCGCACTTCGGCCACGGTGCGCACCCGGTTGTCGGTCATGGTGTCGATCATGATGGCCGCGCCACCAATGCCATAGCCTTCGTAGCGGATTTCTTCGTAGGTCAGGCCTTCGGCGTTGCCCGTGGCCTTGTCGATGTTGTATTTGATGCGGTCGGCGGGCATGTTGGCCGCCTTGGCCTTGTCCACCGCCAGGCGCAGGCGGGGGTTGGCAGACAGGTCGCCGCCACCGGCACGGGCGGCCACAGTGATTTCACGAATGATGCGGGTCCAGATCTTGCCGCGTTTTTCATCCTGGCGCCCTTTGCGGTGCTGGATATTCGCCCATTTACTGTGTCCTGCCACGAGAAGTCCTTTTGTATTGATTTAATCTACTCGGTGGATTTTACTTTTTGCCGAACCCGTACCCCCGAGGAAACCCGAAATGGCCGAACCCCTGCTGATTGCCAAGCACGACACCATTGAATGCCACCTGCTTCCCGGCTTGGCCAACCGCCACGGGCTCATCACCGGCGCCACCGGCACGGGCAAGACCGTCACCCTGCAAACCCTGGCGGAAAACTTCTCCCGCATCGGCGTGCCAGTGTTCATGGCCGACGTGAAGGGTGACCTCACAGGCGCCAGCCAGCCGGGCAAGATCGGCGACAAGCTGGCGGCGGTACTCAAGGAGCGGGGCCTGGACCTGCCCACCCCCCTGGCCTGCCCCACCACGCTGTGGGACGTGTTTGGCGAACAGGGCCACCCCGTGCGGGCCACGGTGTCGGACATGGGTCCGCTGCTGCTGGGCCGCATGCTCAACCTGAACGAAACCCAGCTGGGTGTGCTCAACCTGGTGTTCAAGATCGCCGACGACAACGGCATGCTGCTGCTGGACCTTAAAGACCTGCGTGCCATGCTGCAGTACGTGGGCGACAACGCCAAGGAGTTCACCACCGAATACGGCAACGTCAGCGCCGCCAGCGTGGGCGCCATCCAGCGCGGCCTGCTGCAAATCGAGCAACAGGGCGGCAGCGAGTTCTTTGGCGAGCCCATGCTCAACATCCAGGACTTCATGCAGACGGTGGACGGCCATGGCGTGGTGAACATCCTGGCGGCCGACAAGCTCATGAACTCGCCGCGTCTGTACGCCACCTTCCTGCTCTGGATGCTGTCCGAACTGTTCGAGCAACTGCCCGAAATCGGCGACCCCGAGCAGCCCAAACTGGTGTTCTTCTTCGACGAGGCCCACCTGC
>JADMJR010000006.1 GCA_018780365.1 Acidovorax sp.
GCGTGTTCATCGGCGAGATCAAGGCCGACGGCCAGTTCAACGTGGTGTGGAAGACACCCGGCCCTGTGAAGGCCAAGCCATGGTCTCCCTACATCGAAGGCAACGACAAGAAGAAGGACGAGCCCGAAAAGAAGTAAGCACCTGCAGTGTGCCCAAGAGGGGAGGGCGCCTGTGTGCGCCCTCCCTTTTTCTTTGACACCCGCCTGCCACCGAGAGCAGGCCGAACGGAATTCTTCTTATGTTGCGATGTTTTCTGGCCATGCGCTGGTGCCTGGTCAGCCTGCTGTGCCTGGCGGGCAGCGCCCACGCCCTCACCGCCGAGCAGGCCCTGGCCATGGCGGCGGGTGAGACCGATGACCGCGTGGCGGCCGTGCAGCAGGCAGTGGTCGAGCCCGGTGACCGGGTCGCCGCCTTTTTGCAGGCCCTGGCCGACGACGCAGTGCGTGTGGCGGGCGGCAAGGCGCTGATCGTGAAGGGCGACAAGGGCATCGACCCCGTGACGGGTGCCGAGGTGCCCGTGCCCGCCGATGCCGAAGACATCATCAACAACAACCGCATGCGCGGCGAGATCGACACGGCCCTGGCGGGCCTGGCGCTGTTTGGCAAGGACGAAGCGCTGCGCATGGCCGCCGCCAAGGCCCTGACCAAGGAGCCCGATGCGGGCCGCCTGCCCCTGCTGGACAAGGCGCTGGCACAGGAAACCAACGACAAGATCAAGACCCAGCTGGAGCTGGCCCGCGCCGCCACGCTGCTGGGCAGCGACGATGCCGCACAGCGCATCGCTGCCGCGCAGGCCCTGTCGCTCAGCGCCACGCCCGACACGCGGCTGCTGCTCAACGAACGCGTCACCGTCGAAGAAGACGCCAAGGTCAAGGCCGCACTGCAGGCCGCACTGCGTGCCATGGAAGGTCAGCTCGCCTGGGGCGAACGCCTGGGCGCTGCGTTTTCGGGCATCAGCCTGGGCTCCATCCTGCTGCTCGTCGCACTGGGCCTGGCCATCACCTACGGCCTGATGGGTGTGATCAACATGGCCCATGGCGAGCTGATGATGATCGGCGCCTATGCCACTTATGTGGTGCAGGGCATCTTCCAGAAGTATTTTCCGGGTGCGTTCGACTGGTACCTGGTGGCCGCGCTGCCGCTGGCCTTTGGCGCATCCGCCGCCGTGGGCGCGGTGCTGGAGCGCGGCGTGCTGCGCTTTCTTTACGGCCGCCCGCTGGAGACACTGCTCGCCACCTGGGGCATCAGCCTGGTGCTGATGCAGCTGGTGCGCACCATCTTCGGCGCGCAGAACGTGGGAGTGGAAAACCCCGCGTGGATGAGCGGCGGCGTGCAGGTGCTCTCCAACCTCACGCTGCCCTACAACCGCCTGGTCATCATCGGCTTTGCCATCGCCGTGTTGCTGGGCATGGGCTACCTGATTGCCCGCACGCGCCTCGGCCTGTTCGTGCGTGGCGTCACGCAAAACCGCCCCATCGCCTCGTGCATGGGCGTGAACACCGCGCGCATCGACACCATGGCCTTTGCACTGGGCTCGGGCATTGCGGGCCTGGCGGGCTGCGCGCTGAGCCAGGTGGGCAACGTGGGGCCTGATCTGGGCCAGAGCTACATCGTCGATGCCTTCATGGTGGTGGTGCTGGGCGGTGTGGGCCAGCTGGCTGGCACCGTGTATGCGGCGCTGGGCCTGGGCATTTTGAACAAGTTCCTCGAAGGCTGGGCGGGCGCGGTGCTGGCCAAGATTGCGGTGCTGGTGTTCATCATCATCTTCATCCAGAAGCGGCCTCAGGGCATCTTCGCGGTCAAAGGGCGTACGGCCGACTGATATGGAACACCCCCTGAGTCGCTTCGCGCCTTCCCCCTCTCTCGTATTGCTGCGCAATGCGGGAGGGGAACGCCCCCAGCGCGGCGGGGCGGCCCTTGCGCGGGGGCGCTGGCCTAGGTTGTGTCGGTTTCATGCGTCATGGGTGGCGCAAAGCTCTATGAATATTCGAAATGACTACTAGTTCCTCTTCCCTCCAACTGCCCGCACCGGCGCCGCTGCTCACGCGCGGCGGCTGGTCGGCCTTCATCGTGGCGCTCATCGTGGTGTGCGCCGTAGCCCCCGTGCTCAACCTGTGGGTGCCCGCAGGCAGCATGTTCCACCTGTCGGATTACGCCGTGGCCCTGCTCGGCAAGATCATGTGCTACGCCATCTGCGCGCTGGCCATGGACCTGATCTGGGGCTACACCGGCATCCTGAGCCTGGGCCACGGCCTGTTCTTCGCGCTCGGCGGCTACGTGATGGGCATGTACCTCATGCGCCAGATCGGCCGCGACGGCAACTACAAGAGCGACCTGCCCGACTTCATGGTCTTCCTGGACTGGAAGGAGCTGCCCTGGCACTGGGCGCTGTCCGACAGCTTCATCGCCACGCTGATCCTGATCGTGGCCGTGCCGGGCGTGATCGCGTTTGTGTTCGGCTACTTCGCCTTCCGCTCGCGCATCAAGGGCGTGTATTTTTCGATCATCACCCAGGCCATGACCTATGCGGCCATGCTGCTGTTCTTCCGCAACGAGACGGGTTTTGGCGGCAACAACGGCTTTACCGACTTCAAGCGCATCCTGGGCACGCCCATTGCCACGCAGAACATGCGCATGACGCTGTTCGTGCTGACGGGGTTGTCGCTGCTGGGCTTCTTTTTGCTCGCGCGCTGGCTGGTGCGCAGCAAGTTTGGCCGCGTGCTGCAGGCCGTGCGCGACGCCGAGAGCCGCGTGATGTTCTCGGGCTATTCGCCCCTGCCTTACAAGCTCACCATCTGGACCATCAGCGCCATGATGTGCGGCGTGGCGGGCGCCCTGTATGTGCCCCAGGTCGGCATCATCAACCCCGGCGAGATGAGCGCCGCCAACTCCATCGAGATCGCAGTGTGGGCGGCCGTGGGGGGGCGTGCCACGCTGATCGGGCCCATCGTGGGGGCGTTCATCGTCAACGGCGCCAAGAGCTGGCTCACGGTGACGGCGCCCGAGTTCTGGTTGTACTTTCTGGGTGCGCTGTTCATTGCCGTCACGCTGTTCCTGCCCAACGGCGTGGTGGGCCTGGTCAAGAAGTTGAAAGACAACAACAAAAAGGGAGCTGCGCAATGACGCCCGACCTGATGGAAGAAGGCGCGCGGCGTTTGCAGAAGACGCTGGCGCCTGCTGCTCTGGGCCAGACTGAATCCGGCGGCCGCGCTGCAGGTTTTTCGCGCATTGCCACACCGGGCGAAGTGGATGTGACCCATGGCCGCATCCTGTACCTGGAAGACGTGCATGTGAGCTTTGACGGATTCAAGGCCATCAATGGCCTGAGCCTGGACATTGCGCCCGGCGAGCTGCGCTGCATCATCGGCCCCAACGGT
>JADMJR010000063.1 GCA_018780365.1 Acidovorax sp.
ATCGACGCGTTCTCGCAAGAGCGCATCAACATCACGCTGGCCGAACTGCAAGGCGAGCAAGACGGCGTCAAGCACCTGCTGTAAGCAAACCCCGTGAACGCAATGCAGCCGACGCCCATGGCATCGGGCCTTCGGGCCGCCCAGGTCCCCGCGCAGGGGCCGGGTGCTGCGCTCTCTTCTGCCCTGCCATCCGGCGGTGCGCATCCACGGGATGTGCTGCTGGGTGCGCAGGCGCAGACAGGATTCCTGCCGGTGTGTGACCACTACAGCGGTGTGGAAGCACGCATGCGCAAAAGCCTGCAGCTGCAGGCCGAGATGGCGCAGGAGTTCGGCACCTGCGTCTTTGACGTCACCCTGGATTGCGAAGACGGCGCTCCGGTCGGTTTTGAGTCCGACCACGCGCGGCTGGTCGCCAGCCTGGCGCTGGGCGCCACGCCCACGGCCCGGGTCGCGGCCCGCGTGCATGCGGTGGACCACCCGGCATTTGCCAATGATGTCGCCACGATTGCGGGCGAAGCAGGCCACAGGCTCTGCCACATCATGGTGCCCAAGGTCGAATCCGTGGACGATGTGCTGCAGGTGGAGCGCGCGCTGGAGCGCGCATCGGCCACAGAGCTTCCCATCCATGTGCTGATCGAATCCCCCGCCGCCGTGCACCGGGCCTTTGACATCGCATCCCATCCCCGGGTGCAGAGCCTGAGTTTTGGCCTCATGGACTTTGTGTCGGCCCATGGTGGCGCGATTCCCGCGCAGGGCATGACATCGGCCGGGCAGTTTGCCCATCCGCTGGTGGTGCGGGCCAAGCTTGAAATTGCTGCAGCCTGTCATGCCCATGGTAAGGTGCCGTCGCACTGTGTGGTGACCGAATTCACCGATGTGGCGGCCATGCAGGGCGCTGCCGGCCGCGCGGCGCGCGAGTTGGGCTACACCCGCATGTGGAGCATTCATCCGGCACAGATACGCCCCATCCTGCAGGCCTTTGCACCGCAGCAGGATGATATTGAGAATGCTTCGAAAATAATAGCGACTGCCGCTCAGGCTGATTGGGCTCCCATCAGTTTTGAGGGTGTGTTGCACGACCGTGCCAGTTACCGTTTCTACTGGCAGCTCCTAGAGCGCGCCCACAGCACCGGGCGTGTGCTTCCTTCGTCTGTGCGCCCATGGTTTGGCGCATCGGCGGCCGTTCCATCGTGAACCTTCCGACCCATCCCCACGCAGGACCTCCCATGAAATCCTTCATTGCCTCCGCCCTCATGCTGCTGGCTCCGGCCGTTGTCCTGGCGCAAACCACGCCTGCGCAGCCTGCGGCCAAGTCCGAAACCAAGGCTGCTGCAAAGCCTGTTGCCAAAACCGCGCCCAAGACAGCAGCCAAGCCCGACGCCAAGTCCACCAAGTCTGCGGCCAAAGAGCCCGCTGCCAAAAAGGCGACCGTGGCCAAGGCCGAGCCCACCAGCAGCCGCACCCAGCTCAAGAGCGCCACCAGCCAGGTGGCGGCCGGCATCATTGCGGCAGAGGCCGCCCTCTCGCCGGCAGAGCTGGCCATTGCCGAGCGCGTGCATGTGGGTCGCATGCCCTGCGAGCTGGGGGCGTTTGTCACGGTGACGGCCGATGCCACGACACCGGGCCACTTCCATATCGAAGGCAAGGGCTTCAAGTACTTCATGTCGCCCGTGGCCACGACCACGGGCACGGTGCGCCTGGAAGACCAGAAGGGCGGTGCCGTCTGGCTGCAGATCGCCAACAAATCCATGCTCATGAACCAGCGCCTGGGCCAGCGCCTGGCGGACGAGTGCATGAGCGCCGAGCAGGTGGTGGTGGCTGAAGCCATCAAGAAGAACCCTCCCGTGAGTGTTCTGGAACCCCTGCCTGTTGCCAAGTAAGCAGCCCGTAGTCAGCAACAACGCCCCCGAAAAAACCACGAACCCCTTGTGCGCGCCGGCGTGATGGCCCTCGAAGCCCTTGCAGCCAGGCATGCCGCCCCACTTTAGAACGCAACCGGAGAAAAATGATGTTGAAAGCCTACCGTGACCATGTGGCCGAGCGCGCCGCCCTGGGCATCCCACCGCTGCCGCTGGAAGCCAAGCAAGTGGCCGAACTGATCGAGCTGATCAAGAACCCACCCGCTGGCGAAGACGCCCTCCTGCTGGACCTGCTCACGCACCGCGTGCCTCCGGGCGTGGACGATGCTGCCAAGGTCAAGGCCAGCTTCCTGGCCGCTGTGGCGCATGGCGACCTCCAGGTGGGCCTGATTTCCAAGGCCAAGGCCACTGAGCTGCTGGGCACCATGGTGGGCGGCTACAACGTGCACCCCCTCATCGAGCTGCTGGACGACGCCGAAGTGGCAGGCGTGGCCGCAGAAGGCCTGAAGAAGACCCTGCTGATGTTCGACTTCTTCAACGATGTGGCCACCAAGGCCAAGGCCGGCAATGCCAAGGCCCAGGAAGTCGTCAAGAGCTGGGCCGATGCCGAGTGGTTCACCACCCGTCCTGAAGTCGAGAAGAAGATCACCGTGACCGTGTTCAAGGTGCCTGGCGAGACCAATACCGACGACCTGTCGCCCGCGCCCGACGCCTGGAGCCGCCCCGACATTCCGCTGCACTACCTGGCCATGCTCAAGAACACCCGCGAAGGCGCGGCGTTCAAGCCTGAAGAAGACGGCAAGCGCGGCCCGATGCAGTTCATCGAAGACCTGAAGAAGAAGGGCCACCTGGTGGCCTACGTGGGCGACGTGGTGGGCACGGGCTCCTCGCGCAAGTCCGCTACCAACAGCATCGTCTGGGCCACGGGCCAGGACATTCCGTTTGTGCCGAACAAGCGTTTTGGCGGCGTCACGCTGGGCGGCAAGATTGCCCCCATCTTCTTCAACACGCAGGAAGACTCTGGCTCGCTGCCCATCGAAGTCGATGTGAGCAAGCTGGAAATGGGCGACGTGATCGACGTGCTGCCCTACGACGGCAAGATCGTGCGCAACGGAGAGACCGTGGTCGAGTTCGCGCTCAAGAGCGATGTGCTGTTTGACGAAGTGCGCGCTGGCGGCCGTATCAACCTGATCATCGGCCGCTCGCTCACCGCCAAGGCACGTGAGTTCCTGGGCCTGCCCGCCTCCACGCTGTTCCGCCTGCCACAAGCGCCTGTTGCCACCCAGGCCGGTTTCACGCTGGCCCAGAAGATGGTCGGCCGCGCCGTGGGCCTGCCAGAAGGCCAGGGCGTGCGCCCCGGTACCTACTGCGAACCCAAGATGACCACCGTGGGCTCGCAAGACACCACCGGCCCCATGACCCGCGACGAGCTGAAGGACCTGGCTTGCCTGGGCTTCTCGGCCGACCTGGTGATGCAATCGTTCTGCCACACTGCGGCTTACCCCAAGCCCGTGGACGTGAAGACGCATCGCGAGCTGCCAGCCTTCATCAGCAACCGTGGTGGCGTGGCCCTGCGTCCTGGCGACGGCGTGATCCACAGCTGGCTCAACCGCCTGCTGCTGCCTGACACCGTGGGCACTGGTGGCGACTCGCACACCCGTTTCCCCATCGGCATTTCCTTCCCGGCAGGCTCCGGCCTGGTGGCTTTCGGTGCTGCCACGGGTGTGATGCCCCTGGACATGCCCGAGTCTGTGCTGGTGCGCTTCAAGGGCGAACTGCAGCCCGGCGTGACGCTGCGCGACCTGGTGCATGCCATCCCGCTGTATGGCATCAAGGCTGGCCTGCTCACCGTGGCCAAGGCGGGCAAGAAGAACATGTTCTCGGGCAAGATCCTGGAAATCGAAGGTTTGCCAGACCTGAAGGTGGAGCAGGCGTTCGAGCTGTCCGATGCCTCGGCCGAGCGCTCTGCCGCTGGCTGCACGATCAAGCTCAACCCCGAGCCGATCAAGGAGTACTTGACATCGAACATCGTTCTGATGAAGAACATGATCGCCGATGGATATGCCGATGCCAAGACGCTGCAGCGCCGTATCGAGAAGGTCGAAGCCTGGCTGGCCAAGCCCGACCTGCTCGAAGCCGACAAGGATGCCGAATACGCCGCCGTGATCGAGATCGACCTGGCCGACATCAAGGAACCCATCGTCTGCTGCCCCAATGACCCGGACGACGCCAAGTTCCTGTCCGAAGTGTCTGGCACCAAGATCGACGAAGCCTTCATCGGTTCGTGCATGACCAACATCGGCCACTTCCGCGCAGCTGCCAAGTTGCTTGGCGGCCAGCGCGACATCCCCGTCAAGCTGTGGGTGGCGCCGCCCACCAAGATGGACGAGAGCGAACTGATCAAGGAAGGCCACTATGCAGCCTTTGGCACGGCCGGTGCGCGCACCGAAATGCCAGGCTGCTCGCTGTGCATGGGCAACCAGGCGCAGGTGCGTGAAGGCGCGACGGTGATCTCCACCTCCACCCGCAACTTCCCCAACCGCCTGGGCAAGAACACCAACGTGTTCCTGGGCTCGGCCGAACTGGCTGCCATCGCCTCGCGCCTGGGTTACCTGCCTTCCAAGGAAGAGTACCTCAAGGAAATGGGTGTGATCGACGCCGACAAGGCCAGCGTGTACCGCTACATGAACTTCGACCAGATCGAGGAATACGCGGAAACCGCCAAGTCTGTGCCTGCATCGGCAGCAGCTTCTTGCTGATGGAGTGATCTGCGGACGGAGGCCTCGGCCTTCGGTCCCCACCCAGCGGCCCTTCGGGGCCGTTTTTTTTGGTGCACTCGGCAGGGCGCACTAGGAGGTGAAAATCCTCTAGGGATCCTCTAGGGATCCTCTAGGGATCCTCTAGGGAACCTCTGCACGAATCGAGCGGTAAGTGGGCGCTGCGGATCGGGATGGGCTGCAAGGCGCAAAACGCAGCAATAGCCGTAGCTATTGCGAGTATTTGCAACGCAGCAGACCGCCCGAGACCGCAGATGCACACGGCGCGGTGATTTGTGCAGAGGATCCCTAGGGGCTCGGCAAGGGGAACAGTGAGCCGAAGGCACCCTGCATGGGGCTGGGGGGCTCTTCGGGTTGACGCTTGCGGCCGCGCTGTGGGGCCGCATGGGATGCCGCAGCGCAGGAGCAGGCCCTGTGCGAAGGCGCCAACCCCAACCTGCTGGCCGGCAATGGCTCTTCGGTGTTCATGCTCGCCGCGCACCGGAGGCAGATGGCGCATGGGGAACTGCCGCTGCGCGTGGGCACGCAGCCGGAATCCCGGTGACACTCCCAACGCGGTCTCCAAAAAGACATTGAATAGGTTCTTGGCCCTGCACAGCAGGGTGGGGCACGATACCCTATGCGGCGGCGGGCACGCGGAACGTTCCTGCAGGGCCACGCTCAGAGCCTGTTCGCAACCTTTTCATGGTGCCCGAAGAACCGTACCAACACAGCGACCACGATGTTCAAGTCCTTCTTCTTTGCCCGCCGGTGGTGGGCCTGGTCCCTGCTTGGCTCGGCCGTGATCTTGCTGGCCACCGCCTACCGCGTTCAGCTGGATGTTCAGATCAATGACTGGTTTGGCAGTTTCTACGACCTGATCCAGGAGGCCCTGGGCAAACCCGGCAGCATCTCGGCCGAGCAGTTCTGGGGCCAGCTCTTGACCTTTGCGCGCATCGCCATGCTGTATGTGACGACGGCGGTGCTGGTGGATTTCTTCAGCAAACACTACATCTTCCGCTGGCGGCAGGCGATGAATGAGCACTACATGGCTGCCTGGCCGCGCTTGCGCCACATAGAGGGCGCAGCCCAGCGCGTTCAGGAGGACACCATGCGCTTCGCGCGCACCATGGAGGACCTGGGCTTGAGCTTCATGCGCAGCCTCATGACGCTGGGGGCTTTTTTGCCTGTCTTGTGGGCACTCTCGGACAAGGTCACCGCCCTGCCGTTGATTGGGGCTGTGCCCCATTCGCTGGTCTGGGTGGCGCTGGTCTGGTCACTGGGCGGCACGCTGGTGTTGGCCGTCGTCGGTGTGCGGCTGCCGGGGCTGGAGTTCCATAACCAGCGTGTAGAGGCCGCGTACCGCAAGGAGCTGGTGCTGGGTGAGGACGACCCGGCCCGCGCCTCGCCCCCCACGGCGGCTGAGCTGTTTGCCGCCGTGCGGCGCAACTACTTTCGGCTGTTTTTCAACTACCTGTATTTCGATGTGGTGAAGTGGTCCTACCTGCAAGTGAGCGTGCTGGTGCCACTGGTGGCCCTGGGCCCCACGCTGATTGCGGGGGTGATCACGCTTGGGGTGATGCAGCAGATCGCGCGGGCGTTCGACAAGGTGATGGAGTCGTTCCAGTTTCTCGTGCAGAACTGGAGCACGGTGGTGGAGCAGATCTCGATCTACAAGCGCCTGCGGGCCTTCGAGCGGCAGATGTTGCAGGCCGAGCCTGTGGTGGGTACGTGATCAACACTGCGGCGGCCGAACGCGGCGCCTGCCGCCTTACCGAACCTGCTTCTTTTCGAGCTTGCGCATGAGCGTGCGCCGGTGCATGCCCAGGCGCCGGGCGGCTTCCGAGAGGTTGAAGCCGGTCTCTGCCAGCACCTCGTTGATGCGTTCCCACTCCAGGGTCTTGATGGAGCTGGAACGGTTGGTCAGCTCGACCTCGGTGTTGCCGTCCTTGAGCCCGAAGGCGGCCTCGATGTCGTCGGTGTTGGAGGGCTTGGCCAGGTAGTGGCAGGCCCCCAGCTTCACGGCCTCCACGGCCGTCGCAATGCTGGCAAAACCGGTCAGTACCACGATGCGCATCGTCTCGCTGGCGGCATTGAGCGTTTGCACGCAGGCCAGGCCCGACGCCTCGCCTTTGAGCTTCAGGTCCACCACGGCATAACCGGGTGTGTGTTGCGCTAGCAGGGCCTCGACCTCGGGCAGGCTGGCAGCCTGCAGCACGCGGTAGCCCCGCCGCTCGAACGAGCGCGCCAGGGTGCGTGCAAAGGCCTCGTCGTCTTCCACGATCAGCAGCAGGCGTTCTTGTGGTTGTTCTTTGTCTTCGGTGTCCATGGTGTCAGGCTTTGGCTCCAGGCAAGGCGATGGCCGCCAGGGGCAGCGCGATGGTGACTTCTGCGCCCCCTTCAGTCCGGTTGCGTGCGGTCACGCTGCCCCCCAGCGTGCGGGCCACATTGAGCACCAGGTACAGGCCCAGCCCGCCACCCGGGCGGTTCTTGGAGGACTGGTAGGGCGTGCCCAGCTTGGCCAGCATGTCGGGGGCAAAGCCGGGGCCGGTGTCGGTCACGGTGATACGCAGGGCATCGGCGTTGCGCGCGATGGACAGGCGCACCCAACCGGGGGAGGCATCGCGCGCATTGTCCAGCACATTAAAAACCATCTGCTTGAGCGTGGTGTCCGACACCATCGGCGTGTCGGCACCGAAGTCGTTGTCGTAGATGAACTGCGGCATCGAGCGGGTGCTGCGCCATTCCTCGGCCAGCGCATCGACGAAGGTGCGCACGGTGGTCTGCACCGATTCTTCGCCGCGTGTTTCGCCAGCCGACAGCAGGATGCCGCTCACGATGCTCTTGCAACGCTCCACCTGGGTCTGCATCTCACGGATGTCTTCCTGCAGCGCGGTGTTGACCGCCAGGCGCTTGTCGTGCTGCCAGTCGCCCAGGATCACGGCCAGCGTGGACAGCGGGGTGCCCAGCTCGTGGGCGGCCCCCGAGGCCAGCAGGCCCATGCGCACGATGTGCTCTTCTTCCACCCGGCGCCTGCGCGCCGCCGCCAGGCGCGCATCGCGCTCGCGCAGGTTGAGGTTGATGCGCGTGATGAAGACCATCACCAGTGTGGCATTGAGCACAAAGCAGACCAGCAGGCCCAGCACATACAGGCTTGACAGGCCCTGGTGCAGATCCTGCGGCAGGGGCAGGGGCAGGTGGTGTGTGGCCAGCGCGCCAAAACACAGGATCGTGATGAAGACGATGGACCAGACGTAGGCGCCGCGCAGCAGCACGGCGCCCAGCGTGATCTGCAGCAGGTACAGGAACACGAAGGGGTTGCTGGTGCCGCCGCTCAGATAGAGCTGCACGGTGAGCACGGCCACATCGATCAGCAGGGCCAGGAAAAGCTCCACATTGCGCACCGCGCGGCCCGTGCGCAGGCGCAGCAGGCTCACCACGTTGAAGGCGGCGAGGCAGCCCACCACCAGCAGCATCTCGCGCAATGGCAGCGCCAGGTTCAGGCTGTAGTGCGCCATCTCGATGGTGAGCACCTGCCCAACCACGGCAATCCAGCGCAGCTCGATCAGCTGCCGCAGGTTCTTGATGCCGGCGGCGGCATCGGCCGAGCGCGCATTGCGCTGCGGCGGGGCGGTGGGCTCAGTGCGAAGGGTGTTGTTCATCGGTGGTGGCGCGGCGGGCCAGGCGGCGCTCGTAGCGTGCCACATACCAGCCCGCCCCCGCAACCATGAGCGCGAGGCCGTACCAGGTGAGGGCATACACCAGATGGCTGTTGTGGAACCGGATCACAGTCATGCCCGCGCGCGGCCATGGCGATGTGGGCGCGGGTGCCGCACTGTTTCCGTAGAGGCCCGGCAGCCCGGCGTCCACGAAGAAGGGCGCCGCCCGGGGCAGTTGCAGGGCCTGGCTGATGGCCACCACATCGCGCGAATACCAGCGCTGCTGTGCGGGGTCGTTGCTGCGCAAAAAGCCGCCACCCGGCTCCGTCATGCGCAGCAGGCCCGATACCGTCGCAGCGGCGGGTGTGGCGGCGGGCAAGGGCGTGGCGAGCCACTGGTTGCGCTGGTCCTGGGGCACAAAGCCGCGGTTCACCAGCACCTGGGTGCTATCGTCCTGCTGCAGGGGCGTCATCACCCAGAACCCCGCGCCCAGCTCGGTCACGGCCTGGGTGAGCACGGTTTTCTCGGCGAGCCACCGGCCCTGGAGGCTGACGGTGAGGTATTCGTGGTCTGCCGCGTTCACCTGTAGCCACTGGCTGCTGGGCGGGACGGGTGTGGGGGCGGCATGCGCCCTTTGTTCCACACGCTCCATGAGCGTGAGCTTCCAGGCACGGCGCTGCACTTGCCAGGTGCCCAGGGCGATAAACCCCAAAAACAAAGCGATGCCCACGAGCGTGAGCACCGCCTGGCGCCACCGCCGGGCCGGGGCGCCCGGGGCGGTGGGGAGGGGGGTGGATGTCAAGGCGTGGTGTGCCCTGGCGCCTCATGCACCGGTGGCGTGGGCGTGGGGTGCTCGGGCATCATGTTGGCGTTCATGTGGAACATGACCCACAGCGTGCCGGCGATGGCAATGGCCACGAAGACCACGGTGAAGATGGTGGACAGCAGGGTCCAGCCGCCTTCGACCTTGCCGTTCATGTGCAGGAAGTACACCATGTGCACCAGGATCTGCACCACGGCAAAACCCCCCAGCACCAGCACGGCGGTGTTGCGGTCGGCGATCACCTTGGCCATGACCAGCCAGAAGGGGATGGCCGTGAGGATGACCGACAGCACGAAGCCGATGGCGTATTCGCGCAGGCTGCTGTGCGGGCCCACGTCGCCATGGGGGTCATCGTGGTGGTCGTGTCCGGCATGTGCCGTGTGTTGTGCGGCGCTCATTTACAGCACTCCCATCAGATAGACAAAGGTGAAGACGCCGATCCAGACCACGTCCAGAAAGTGCCAGAACATGGACAGGCACATCAGGCGGCGCTTGTTCTCGTGGACCAGGCCGTGTTTGCCGATCTGCACCATCAGCACCACCAGCCAGATAAGGCCAAAGGTCACGTGCAGGCCGTGGGTGCCCACCAGCGTGAAGAAGGCCGACAGGAAAGCGCTGCGCTGGGGCGTGGCACCCTGGTGGATCAGGTGGGCGAACTCATACAGCTCCAGGCCCAGAAAACACAGGCCGAAGAAGCCCGTCACGGCCAGCCACACCAGCGTGCCCTTCACGTCGTTCTGCTGCTTGCGCAGCATGGCAAAACCGAAGGTGATGGACGACAGCAGCAGGAAGGCCGTGTTGATGGCCACCAGCGTCAGGTCGAACAGCTGCGGGCCCGTGGGGCCCGCCGCATAGCTGCGGCCCAGCACGCCGTAGGTCGCAAACAGGGCGGCAAAGATGAGGCAGTCGCTCATCAGGTAGAGCCAGAAGCCCAGGGCGGTGCCGTTTTCGGGGTGGGGCTCGTGGGCGAGGTGGTACTCGCGCGGAGCCAGGGCGCCAGCGGCGCCTGCTTGGATGCGGATATCAGACATGGCGTGCGAGTTGGAGTGTGCGGGCTTTTTCTGTGGCAATCACGTCGGACGCCGGGATGTAGAAGTCACGCTTGTAGTTGAACGTGTGGATGATCGACGCCAGCAGCAGTGCCGCGAACGACACGCCCGCCAGCAGCCACATGTGCCAGATCAGCGCAAAGCCGAACACCAGCGACAGGGCTGAGATCACCGCACCCGAGCCGGTGTTGGCCGGCATGTGGATGGGCGCAAAGCCAGTGAGCGGACGCTGGTAGCCATGCTTCTTCATGTCCCACCAGGCATCGATCTCGTGCACCACGGGGGTGAAGGCAAAGTTGTAGTCGGGCGGGGGCGAGGACGTGGCCCATTCCAGGGTGCGGGCATCCCAGGGGTCGCCCGTGTGGTCGCGCAGCTCTTCGCGCTTCAAGTAGCTCACCACGATCTGGATCAGGAAACAGGCAATGCCGGCCGCGATCATGGCCGCACCGATGGCGGCGATCACGAACCAGATCTGCAGCGACTGGTCTTCAAAGTGGTTGGCACGGCGGGTCACGCCCATCAGGCCCAGCACATACAGCGGGCCAAACGCCACCCAGAAGCCCACCACCCACAGCCAGAAGGAGCGCACGCCCCAGGTGCGGTCGAGCTTGTAGCCAAACGCCTTGGGGTACCAGTAGTTGATGCCGGCGAACAGGCCAAACAACACGCCGCCGATGATCACGTTGTGGAAGTGGGCGATCAGGAACAGGCTGTTGTGCAGCACGAAGTCGGCCGGGGGCACGGCCAGCAGCACGCCGGTCATGCCGCCAATGGCAAAGGTCACCATGAAGGCCACGGTCCACATCATGGGCAGCTCGAAGCGGATGCGGCCCTTGTACATGGTGAACAGCCAGTTGAAGATCTTCGCGCCCGTGGGGATCGAAATGATCATCGTCGTGATGCCGAAGAAGGTGTTCACGCTGGCGCCGGAGCCCATGGTGAAGAAGTGGTGCAGCCAGACCAGGTAGGACAGGATGGTGATCACCACCGTGGCGTAGACCATGGAGGTGTAGCCGAACAGGCGCTTGCGGCAGAACGTGGCGACCACTTCGGAGAAGATGCCGAAGCAGGGCAGGATCAGGATGTAGACCTCGGGGTGGCCCCAGATCCAGATCAGGTTCACATAGAGCATGGGGTTGCCGCCCAGCTCGTTGGTGAAGAAATTGGTGCCCACATAACGGTCCAGCGACATCAGCACCAGGGCGGCCGTCAGCACGGGGAACGACGCGACGATGAGCGCGTTGGTGCACAGCGCGGTCCAGGTGAACACGGGCATCTTCATCAGGCTCATGCCCGGCGCGCGCATCTTGATGATGGTGACGATCAGGTTGATGCCCGAGAGCGTGGTGCCCACCCCGGCAATCTGCAGCGCCCAGATGTAGTAGTCGAGCCCGGTGCTGGGGCTCTGTGCCCCCAGATTCGACAACGCCAGCCAGCCCGAGGTAGAGAATTCGCCCAGGAACAGCGACACCATCACCAGGATGGCGCCGGCCGTGGTCATCCAGAAACTGAAGTTGTTGAGGAAGGGGAACGACACGTCGCGCGCACCGATCTGCAGCGGCACGAGGTAGTTCATCAGGCCGGTGACCAGTGGCATGGCCACGAAGAAGATCATGATCACGCCGTGGGCGGTGAAGATCTGGTCGTAGTGGTGGGGCGGCAGGTAGCCCATGTTGTCGCCAAAGGCCATGGCCTGCTGCAGGCGCATCATCACGGCGTCGGCAAAGCCGCGCAGCAGCATCACCAGGCCCAGGATCATGTACATGATCCCGATCTTCTTGTGGTCGATGCTGCAAATCCAGTCGCGCCACAGCGGGCCCCACAGGCGGAACTTGGTGATGCCGGCCATGACGGCGATGCCGCCCAGCACGACGGCGATGAAGGTCCACAGCACGATGGGCTCATGCGCCATGGGCACGGCGTCCCAGTTGAGCCGGCCAAGGGCCCAGTGGGAGGGAGAAACGGTTTCGGAGGACATAAGGAGTCTCTTTGGCTTTGCGCCGGGGGCGGTGGTCCGCGCCCAGCGCTACGGATCATTGGCGGATGCTGGCGCTTTGTGCGGGGGCGGGTGTGTTGCGGGCGTCGAGCGCGGCCACCACCTGGGCGGCGTTCTGCACGGTGCACACGTCCTGGGGCAGGTTCAGGCCCATGGCGCGCACATAGGCATCGCCACCGCTGGCGTCGATGGCCATCATGTGGTGCATGCACATCTTTCCGTCTTCCACGCAGCGGTTGAGCACCTTGTCATACAGGCCTTCTTCCACCGAGGCAAAGCGCTGCACGGGGTCGCGTTCGCTGGGCTTGACCAGGTTCAGGTAGGTGCCCTTGTCCAGGGGCTTGCCCTCGGTCTTGGTTTTTTGTACCCACTGGGCAAAGTCGCTGTCGCTCAGGCCGTGGAACTTGAAGGTCATGCCCGAGAAGCCAGCGCCGCTGTAGTGCGACGACATGCCCTGGAACACGCCGGGCTTGTTGATCACGGCATTGAGCTCGGTCTGCATGCCGGGCATGGCGTAGATCATGCCGGCCAGGTCGGGCACGTAGAACGCATTCATCGTGGACGTGGCCGTGAGTTTGAACAGGATGGGGCGGTCCACCGGCGCGGCCAGCTCGTTCACGGTGGCAATGCCCAGCTCGGGGTAGAAGAACAGCCACTTCCAGTCCATGGCCACCACCTGCACCTCCAGCGGCTTGACGTTGGCGTCCAGCGGGCGCTGTGCGTCGATGCGGTCCAGCGGCCGGTAGGGGTCGAGCTTGTGGGTGCCGATCCAGGTCAGCGCCCCCAGGGCGATGATGATGAGCAGCGGCACCGTCCAGATCACCAGCTCCAGCGAGGTGGAGTGGTGCCATTCGGGGTCGTAGTCGGCCTCGGTGTTGGCCGGGTTGCCCTGGCGGTATTTCCAGGCGAAGAACAGGGTGAGGGCAATGACCGGCACGATGATGATCAGCATCAGCAGCGTGGCGGTGATGACCATCTGGCCCTGTTGGGCGGCAATGTCACCGGCCGGGTTGAGGACAACGGCCTTGCTGCAGCCGGCAAGGCTGCCCAGGGCCGCGATGGCGGCCAACCAGGTAGGCCCGCGAAGTTGGGGAAGTTTGAGCATGTGAAGGGCGCAAGCAGAGCGTTTGATTTAGGGTAAACGCGGATAACAGACTGCCCGCGAATGTAATAGCGCTAGCTTTTTTGTCCATTGGACATTTTGTCCAAGGTCAAAGAGGGGGTGCTCCCAATTGGTGCCAAAGCGGGGTTTTGCAGGGTTTGTCCTGCGGCCGACATAGTGAAAGCGCACTTGTCGGCGATTGAACTTGGGTGTAGAACGAAGCTGTCTTATCTACACAACGTCAAGGAGCCTTGTTCATGAGCAGCCCCGCCTCTGCCACCTACCCTGCGGCCGGTTTTGAAGAAAGCCCCGCCTCTCTCTCGCGGGCTGATACGCATGAAGACGTCACCCCCAGCGAAATCGCTGTGGGTGTGATCATCGGACGCTCGTCCGAGTATTTCGACTTCTTCGTTTTCGGGATCGCCTGCGTTCTCGTCTTCCCGTCTTTCCTGTTTCCGTTCCTGTCGCGCCTGGATGGCACGCTGATGGCGTTTGCCCTGCTGGCTGTGGCCTTTGTGGTCCGGCCTGTGGGCACGGCCATCTCCATGGCCATCCAGCGGCGCTGGGGGCGCGGCACCAAGCTCACCATTGCACTGTTCCTGCTGGGCGTGTGCACGGTCGGGATGGCGTTTTTGCCAGGCTACAAGGATGTGGGCCTGACCGCCGTGGTGGCGCTGCTGATCCTGCGCATTGGCCAGGGGCTCGCCCTGGGTGGCTCGT
This sequence comes from Acidovorax sp., assembly GCA_018780365.1. Classification (GTDB taxonomy): domain Bacteria; phylum Pseudomonadota; class Gammaproteobacteria; order Burkholderiales; family Burkholderiaceae_C; genus Acidovorax. Next base: position 13,965 of record JADMJR010000063.1, read on the forward strand.
GGGACGGTTTGCCTTCGCTTTTGGCCATGTCGGTCCCCAAGCACCGCCGTGGCTGGTACGCCATGATCGGCCAGCTGGGGGCCCCGGTGGGTTTTGTGCTGGCGGCTGGCCTGTTCGCCTACCTGTACAGCAGCCTGAGCGTGCAGGAGTTCCTGGCCTGGGGCTGGCGTTATCCCTTCTTTGTGGCCTTTGCTGTGAACGTGGTGGCCTTGTTTGCGCGCCTGCGCCTGGTGGTGGGGCAGTCGTACACCGAGCTGCTGCAGGACCGCGAGCTGCAGCCCGTGCCCGTGAGCCGCGTGATGCGCGACGAGGGCAGCAATGTGCTGCTGGGCGCCTTCGCGGCGCTGGCGAGTTTTGCGCTGTTCCACTTGGTCACGGTGTTCCCGCTGTCGTGGATCACGCTGTATTCTGACCAGCCCGTCACCCAGATCCTGGGGGTGCAGATCGTCGGTGCTTTCCTGGCCGCCGGCGCCATCATGGTGTCGGGCTGGCTGTCGGACCACCTGGGCCGCCGCAAGCTGCTGGGCAGCATGGCCGTGCTGATTGGCGTGTTCAGCTTCATGGCCCCCGTGTTGCTCAACTCCGGTGAAGTGGGCAGCACCATGTTCCTGCTGCTGGGTTTTGTGCTGCTGGGCCTGTCGTATGGCCAGGCGTCCGGCACCGTGACGGCCAATTTCTCGCCTCAGTACCGCTACACGGGCGCTGCCCTGTCGGCCGACTTGGCCTGGATCATCGGCGCCGCCTTTGCGCCCCTGGTGGCCCTGTACCTGTCGGCCCAGTTCGGCCTGCTGGCCGTGACGGTGTACCTGCTGTCGGGCGTGGCCTGCACGCTGGGGGCGCTGAACCTGAATCGGCGCATGGAGCGGCGGGATCGGTAAAACCGGATGGAAGAAGGTTGCCAGGCAGTTTGCTATTTTATTGATAGCTGCTTGGGCTTATCCATCAGGCGGTAGATGCCTAAAAGGCTATAAAAACGCCCGGTAGATACCGGGCGTTTTTTGTTTTCGGGGGTTCACACCGGCAGGCGTTCACCACTACAAAAACGGTTCACGCTGAGCCTGTTGACGGGGCTCAGCCCAAACGGTTGGGATGGATTGAACGCGAGCCCGTATCAGTCCTGGGGCCTGAAACCAATGGTCAGTGACGATGGCACGCGGCCGTCCACATCGCGGGGCAGGGTCTCGGTCTTGTCCAGCGCGCGCAGCACGGCATCGTCCCAGGCCTTGTTGCCGCTGGGCTGCACCAGGCGCTTGCCCACGATGGTGCCATCGGGTGACAGGCGCACTTCCACCTCGGCGCGCGGGTTGCCCGAGATCGCGTCGGGGTACACGATGTTGGGTTTGACCTTGGCAGCGACCTTGCCACCGTAGCTGCCCGAGGGGCCGGCGCTACGCAATGCGGTGCCTGTGGCGTTTTCTCCGCCCGTGGCCCCAGCCATTCCCTGCATGCGGCGCAGGTTGGCTTCGCGCTGCTCGGCCAATTGCTTGGTTTCGGCCTCGGATTTGCGCTTGGCGGCCTCGTCGGCCTTGCGTTTGTCCTCGGCCAGCTTCTTCTGTTTTTCCTGCTCGGCCTTTTTCTGTTCGGCCAGTTGTTTGTCGCGCTGCTCTTTGTCCTTTTCGCGTTCCTTTTGCAGGCGTTCCTTCTTCTCCTGCTCAAGGCGGTCGCGGCGTTCGTCTTCCTTGCGTTCGCGCTCACGCTTCTCTCGTTCGAGCTGCTGTTCGCGGGCCTTCCTTTCCTGCTCCAGGCGCTTTTTCTCGCGTTCGATGGCGATGTCGGCCTCGCGCGTGTCGGGCGGCTGCACGGCGCGCACGGGCGGCGGTGGAGGAGGGGGGGGCGTAACGGGTTCGGGTGTGGGCGGCGGTGGCGCAGGGGGCTCCACCGCGCGCGCTGCCGCCTGGGTGGGCACGGCGGCCCACAGTTCGGCCTCTACGGCGGGCAGGTCTGCTGTGTTCTTCCAGTTCACGCCCCAGGTCAGCGCGCCGATCAGCGCCGCATGCACCAGCACCGCCAGCGTGATGGCGCGCAGGCGCGCCGGGGGGCGGGGTGGGGCAAACTGGTCGCGGTCGGTGTGGGCGTGCATGGGCGTCTGAGCAGGGCCGGGCGGGTTCGGTTCAACCGCCGCCTTGTTTGACGGACAGGCCCACGCGCTGCACGCCCGCCTTTTGCAGTGCATCCATGGCCTTCACCACGGTTTCGTATTGCACACCCTTGTCGGCGCTGATGACCACGGCACTCTCAGTGCCCTGGCCCTTCTGCCAGCGGCTGGCGGCTTCGCCGATCTCGCGCTGGTTCAGGCTGCGGGTGGCCTCGGGGGTCTTGAACTGGAGCGTGCCGTCCTTGTTGACGATGACCTGTGCCACCACCTTGGGCGGGTTCTTGCTTTTGCCCACGCTGGGCACGTCGATCATGCCCGGCGTCAGCATGGGCGCCGTCACCATGAAGATGATGAGCAGCACCAGCATCACGTCGATGAAGGGCACCATGTTGATCTCGTTGATGGTGCGGCGGCCCCGGCCGCGGGATGCCATGGCGGGCATGGTGTCAGTGCCCCGAGGCCGTGTGGCCGGTCGATGCTGGCTGAGCGCCCAGGTTGCGCTGCAGGATGTTGGAGAACTCTTCGATGAAGGTCTCCTGGTGCGTGGCCACGCGGTCGATGTCGCGGGCAAAGCGGTTGTAGGCGATCACGGCCGGGATGGCGGCGAACAGGCCGATGGCGGTGGCCACCAGCGCCTCGGCAATGCCGGGCGCCACGGTGGCCAGCGTGACCTGCTCCATGCCTGCAAAGCCGGTGAAGGCGTGCATGATGCCCCACACCGTGCCGAACAGGCCCACATACGGCGACACCGAGCCCACCGACGCCAGGAAGGAGAGGCTGGATTCGACCACGTCCATCTCGCGCTGGAAGCTCGCGCGCATGGCGCGGCGTGCGCCGTCGAGCAGGGTGCCCGGGTCCACGATGCGGCGTTCGCGCAGTTTTTGGTATTCGCGCATGCCGCTGGCAAAAATGCGTTCCATGGGGCCGGCCTGCTTGGCGTTTTGTGCGGCGGCGGCATACAGGTCGTTCAGGCTGGTGCCCGACCAGAACTCGCGCTCGAAATCCTCGTTCAGGGTCTTCACGCGTTTGAGCGAAAACAGCTTGCGGAAGATGGCCGCCCAGCTGGCCACCGACACGCCCAGCAGCAGCAGCATGACGAGTTGCACCACCCAGCTGGCGTGCAGCACCAGGGAGATGATGGACATGTTTTGGGAGTTCATGGTGTGAGTTGTTCCAGAAGGGGGCTCGGGATTCTTGCGGGGCGCAGGGTGGCGGCATCGACCCATCCGATGCGGATGGTGCCTTCGGTCAGCAGCGTGGGGGGCTGGTCGGTCATGTGCTCTGGTTTCAGGAGCGCCTGCTGCACGATTGTCAACGATGCCCGGCCAGCGCCCAGCAGGGCGGCGGTAACAATGAGTTCATCGTCCAGCCGTGCCGGGCGGTGGTAGCGCAGCTGCGCATCGGTTACGACAAACATGCCGCCGGTTTGTTCCCGCAAGCGTTGCTGGCCCACGCCCAGCGAGCGCAGCCACTCGGTGCGCGCGCGCTCGAAGAACTTGAGGTAGTTGGCGTAGAACAC
>JADMJR010000114.1 GCA_018780365.1 Acidovorax sp.
CTCGTCCTGCCACGGAAAGCTCGGGTGCGCCATGACGATCTGCATGTCGGGGAAGTCGATCGCCACATCGTCCAGGTGCATGGGGTTGCTGTATTCGAGCCGCAGGCCGCCGCCGCAGCGCATGCCGCTGCCGATGCCGCTGTGGCCGGTGTGGAAGATGGCGGGCATGCCGTATTCGGCAATCACCTCATAGATAGGCCAGGCCATCTTGTCGTAGGGGTGGTAGGCCTGCACCGTGGGGTGGAACTTGAAACCCTTGATGCCGTGTTCCTCGATCAGGCGGCGGGCCTCGCGCGCGCCCATCTTGCCCTTGTGCGGGTCGATGCTGGCAAACGCCGTCATCATGTCGCTGTTAGCCTTGGCGGCCTCGGCGATCTCTTCGTTGGGGATGCGGCGGCGGCCCATCTTGGACTCGGCGTCCACGGTGAACATCACCAGGCCAATCTTCTGCTCGCGGTAGTAGGCCACCGTCTCCGCGATGGTGGGGCGGCGGCCGTTCTTGAAGTACTTGTCGGCGGCGCGGTCGTATTCCTCGCCGTAGTTGTCAAACGGGTTCCAGCAGCTCACCTCGGCGTGCGTGTGGATGTCGATGGCGAGCAGGTTTTCGTGGTCCATGCGTGTCTCCTGGGTTGGCACCCGTCCGGGCTGGTTCAACCCCCAGCATGCGCCACGGTGCATGACGCAGATCAAGGGTAAACACCAATAAAAAACGGGCTTGGCTTGCTTGAATTGGTTATTAACTATAACCACAATTCAAGCATTACGAAAGCCTCTATGACCCATCCAGACATCCATTTCGAGCTCTCCGGCGACCACCAGGAAGTGGCCGTGATCCGCCTGACCCGCGCGGCCAAACGCAATGCGCTGAACGACGGCCTGATCCTCGCGCTGCGCGACCTGTTCGAAAAAATGCCCAGCACCGTGCGCGCAGCCGTCATCGATGGCGATGGCCCGCATTTCTGCGCGGGGCTGGACCTGTCGGAGCTGAAAGAGCGCGACGCCGGCCAGGGCCTGCACCACTCGCGCATGTGGCATGCGGCGCTGGAGCGGGTGCAGTACGGCCCCGTGCCCGTGATCGCCGCGCTGCATGGCGCCGTGGTGGGCGGTGGCCTGGAGCTGGCCAGCGCCTGCCACATCCGCGTGGCCGATGCATCCACCTTCTACGCGCTGCCCGAAGGCTCGCGCGGCATCTTCGTGGGCGGCGGCGGCGCGGTGCGCATCCCCAAGCTCATCGGTGCGGCGCGCATGACGGACATGATGCTCACTGGCCGCGTCTACAACGCGCAGGACGGCGAGAAGGTGGGCTTTGCCCAGTACCTGGTGCCCGAGGGCCAGGCGTTTGCCAAGGCCTTTGAGCTGGCCGTGCGCGTGGCGCAGAACGCGCCGCTGACCAACTACGCACTCATGCACGCCCTGCCCCGCATTGCCGAGCAGCCCGCCGACCAGGGCTTCTTCACCGAAGCCATGATGGCCGCCATCGCCCAGAGCGCGCCCGAGGCAAAAGCCCGCCTGGCCGACTTCCTCGAAGGCCGCGCCGCCAAGGTTCGCAAGCAGGACTGAGCACCGAAGAATTCCGTGCATTCCCAACCCCAACCCGTTCGGTCTGAGCCTGTCGAAGCCTCGCGCAGCGCTTCGACAGGCTCAGCGTGAACGGCCCCGGGGACCTGGACGCAAAACTGCACCCACCGCCGTCGCCTGCAACGCACCGCCCACCCCACACCGGATTCCCCCATGAGCGCACAGCCCTCTACGCCTTCTTTGTCCACTTCCGCCCGCTACCGCCCCGTGAGCTTCGGCGTGACCCGCGTCAGCCTGCGTGACGGTGCACCGGGCGTACGTTACCTGCAGGCCGACCTGCCCCTGGGTGCCTTTGCCCGGCGTGTGACGGACTACCTGGTGCACTGGGCCGAGGCCACACCCGACCACAGCTTTCTGGCGCGGCGCGAGCAGCTCCCTGGCGGCAAGACCGGGGACTGGCAGCCTGTGAGCTACGCCCAGGCGCTCGACGCCGCACGCAGCATCGGCCAGGCCTTGCTGGACCGGGGCCTGAGCGCCGAACGCCCGGTGGTGGTGCTGAGCGAGAACACCACCGAACACGCGCTGCTGGCGCTGGGCTGCCTCTACGCGGGCGTGCCTTACTGCCCCGTGTCGCCCGCCTATGCCACCGTGAGCCAGGACTACGACAAGCTGCGCCACGTCATCAACACCCTCACCCCCGGCCTGGTGTTTGCCGCCGACGGCGCACGCTACGGCAAGGCCATTGCAGCCACCATTGCCGCCGATGTGGAGGTGGTGCTGGCCCAGGGCGCCATCGAGGGCCGCAAGGCCAGCACCTTCCAGAGCCTCAAGAGCACCCTGGCCACCCCGGCCGTGGACGCCGCCATGCACGCCACCGGCCCCGGCACCATCGTGAAGTTCCTGTTCACCAGCGGCTCCACCAAGATGCCCAAGCCGGTCATCAACACCCAGCGCATGTGGTGCGCCAACCTGCAGCAGATCACGCTGTCGTTGCCCGTGCTGGCCGAGGCGCCACCGGTGCTGGTGGACTGGCTGCCGTGGAACCACACCTTTGGCAGCAACCACAACTTCGGCCTCACGCTGCAGCACGGCGGCACGCTCTACATCGACGACGGCAAGCCCACGGCAGCGCTCATCGGCGAGACCCTGCGCAACCTGCGCGAGATCGCGCCCACGGTGTACTTCAACGTGCCCACGGGCTTTGAGATGATTGCCGAGGCGATGAAAACCGACGCCGTGCTGCGCACCAAGCTGCTGTCGCGCGTGCGCATGTTCTTCTACTCCGGCGCGGGCCTGGCCCAGCCGGTGTGGGACAGCCTGCACGCCACACAAGAGGCCGCGATTGGCGAGCGCATCGTGATGGCCACGGGCCTGGGCATGACCGAATCGGCACCATCTGCCATGTTCGTCAACAGCCCCGACGTGCGCTCCGGCCACATCGGCGCGCCCGTGCCCGGCATGGTGCTCAAGCTGGTGGAGGTGGATGGCAAGACCGAGGTGCGCTACCGGGGCCCCAACGTGACGCCCGGCTACTGGCGCTCCGAAGCCGCCACGCGCGACGCGTTTGATGAAGAAGGCTACCTGTGCACGGGCGATGCCGTGAAGTGGATCGACGAGAACAACATCCACCGGGGCCTGGCGTTTGACGGCCGCATTGCCGAGGACTTCAAGCTCTCTACCGGCACCTTTGTGAGCGTGGGCCCCATGCGCGCCAAGATCATCGTGGCGGGTGCGCCCTACATCCAGGACGTGGTGCTCACCGGCCTGAACATGAAGGAAGTGGGCGCCCTGCTGTTCCCCTCGCCCGCCTGCCGCGAAGT
>JADMJR010000298.1 GCA_018780365.1 Acidovorax sp.
TGGTGGCCTGGCTGCTGCACCTGAGCGGGCACCACACGGGCCTGGCCTGCCGCGAAGGGCTGTTTCTTGACCGCCGCTGCGTGGAGGCTACCGACTGCGCCCACTGGGAGGCCGCACACCGCCTGCTGATGAACAAGATGGTGCAGGCTGCCGTGATCGAAAGCGATGCACGCACCATCCTGCGCGACGGCCTGGCGTATGACCGCTGCCAGGTGGGCGTGGTGACCGACATGGACGGCGTGGAAACGCTGGCCGAGTTTGATGTGCACGAACAGGACCAGATGACCAAGGTGATGCGCACCCAGGTGGATGTGGTACTGGCCGAAGGCGCTGCCGTGCTCAATGCCGCCATCCCCCAGGTGGCCGACCTGGCGCCCCTGTCCGACGGCGACGTGGTGCTGTATGCGCAGGACGGCACGCTGCCCGTCATCGTCGAGCACCGCGCCAATGACAACGGCCGAGCGGTCTTCGTGAAGAACGGCCGCGTGGTGCTGGCCACGGGCAGTGCCGAGCATGTGCTGGGCGCCCTGTCCGACCTGACCTTTGGCCGCAATGCCGTGGCGCCCGATACCGACGCGCTGCTGGCCGCCATTGGCACGGCCTGGGCGCTGGACATTGCCCCCGACCTGATTGGCGCGGGCATCAAGACCTTCGAGCCCGAGCTGGTCCCCACTGCCGCCCTGCGGTCGTGATGGCCCCTTGCGCATTTGCCTTTGTTGTTTGACCCCACATCCCACGACCTGAATAGGGCCTCAGCGCCCTGATGGACCACTGAAAGAGACTTCCATGGATGTATCCCGCACCCGGGCCCTGCGTGGCCCCAACCTCTGGAGCCGCCACATGGCCATCGAGGCCGTGGTGACCTGCGCCGAGAACGAGCGCGCCGTGGGCCAGATGGCCGGGTTCGAGGCCCGGCTGCGGGCCCTGTTCCCCGCCATCGGCGCGCTGCACCCCGAAACCGGCGGTGGCGATGTCTCGCTGGCCCACGTGCTGCAGGCCGCCGCCCTGGCCTTGCAGGCGCAGGCAGGCTGCCCCGTGACCTTTGCGCGCACCACCGCCACCACCGACGCGGGCGTATACCAGGTGGTCGTCGAGTACAGCGAAGAGGCCGTGGGCCGCAAGGCATTTGAAGACGCACAGCAGCTCATCCAGGCCGCCCTGGGCCACGGCAGTTTCGACGCCGCCAAGGTGGTGGCCGACCTGCGCGAGCTGGACGAGGACGAACGCATGGGCCCCAGCACCGGCTCCATCGTCGAAGCCGCCGTGGCCCGGGGCATCCCCTACCGCCGCCTCACACGCGGCAGCATGGTGCAGTTTGGCTGGGGCTCCAAGCAGCGCCGCATCCAGGCGGCCGAGGTCGATTCGACCAGCGCCGTGGCCGAATCCATCGGCCAGGACAAAGACCTGACCAAACGCCTGCTGCACGCCGCCGGTGTGCCCGTGCCCCTGGGCAAGCCGGTCGAGAGCGTGGACGAAGCCTGGGAAGTTGCCCTCAAGGTCGGCCTGCCCGTGGTGGTCAAGCCGCAAGACGGCAACCAGGGCAAGGGCGTCACCGTCAACATCACCGACCGCGCCCAGCTCGAAGAGGCCTACAAGAACGCCGCCGACTACGGCACCGTGATGGTCGAGCGTTTCTTGCCCGGCCACGACTTCCGCCTGCTGGTGGTGGGTGACCAGCTGGTGGCCGCCGCGCGCCGCGAACCGCCCCAGGTGCTGGGCGATGGCGAACACACCGTGCGCGAGCTGGTGGACGTGGTCAACCAGGACCCGCGCCGTGGCGAAGGCCACGCCACCTCGCTGACCAAAATCCGCCTCGACGAGATCGCCGTGGCCCGCCTGGCCATGCAGGGCCTGACGCCCGACTCCGTGCCCGCCAAAGGGCAGCGCGTGGTGCTGCGCAACAACGCCAACCTGTCCACCGGTGGCACCGCCACCGACGTGACGGACGACGTGCACCCCGAAGTGGCAGCCCGCGCCATTGCCGCCGCCCAGATGGTGGGCCTGCACATCTGCGGCGTGGACATGGTGGCCGAAACCGTGCTGCGCCCGCTCGAAGAACAAGGCGGCGGCTTTGTCGAAGTGAACGCCGCCCCCGGCCTGCGCATGCACCTGGCGCCCAGCTACGGCAAGCCCCGCAACGTGGGCCAGGCCATGGTCGATAAGCTTTACGCCCATGGCGACGACGGCCGCATCCCCACCGTGGCCGTCACCGGCACCAACGGCAAGACCACCACGGCACGCCTGATCGCCCACCTGTTCACGGCCCAGGGCCTGCGCGTGGGCATGACCAACACCGACGGCGTGTACGTGAACGGCCGCCAGATCGACAGCGGCGACTGCAGCGGCCCCAAGAGCGCGCGCAACGTGCTACTGCACCCCGAGGTGGACGCCGCCGTGTTCGAGACCGCGCGGGGCGGCATCCTGCGCGAAGGCCTGGGTTTTGACCGCTGCCAGGTGGCCGTGGTCACCAACATCGGCGCGGGCGACCACCTGGGGCTGAACTACATCACCACGGTGGAAGACCTGGCCGTGCTCAAGCGCGTGATCGTGCAGAACGTGGCCCCCGCAGGCTACGCCGTGCTCAACGCCGCCGACCCCATCGTGGCCGCCATGGCCTCGGCCTGCCCCGGCAAGGTGATCTACTTCGCCAGCGACCGCCACCACCCCGTGATGGTCACCCACCGCGCCCAGGGCCACCGCACCGTGTATGTGGATGGCGACTCCATCGTGGCCTCGGAAGGCTCGTGGCGCGAGACCATCCACCTGCGCGACGTGCCCATCACCCGCAACGGCAAGATCGGCTTCCAGGTCGAAAACGTTATGGCCTCTGTGGCCGCAGCCTGGGGTGTGGGCATGCCCTGGCAGACCATCCGCCGGGGCCTGTCGGGCTTTGTGAACGACAGCGACAACGCCCCCGGCCGCTTCAACATCATGGACTACCGGGGCGCCACCGTGATCGCCGACTACGGCCACAACCCCGACGCCATGCGTGCCCTTGTGCAGGCCGTGGACGCCCTGCCCGGCAACCGCCGCAGCGTGGTGATCAGCGGCGCGGGTGACCGCCGCGACGAAGACATCCGTGAGCAGACCGTGATCCTGGGCGCCGCGTTTGACGACGTGATCCTGTACCAGGACGCCGCCCAGCGCGGCCGCGCCGACGGCGAAGTGATGGCCCTGCTGCGCGAAGGCCTGGCCGGTGCGCCCCGCACCAAGCATGTGGAAGAGATCCGTGGCGAATTCATCGCCATCGACGCAGCCCTGGAACGCCTGCAGCCCGGCGACCTGTGCCTGGTGCTGGTGGACCAGGTCGAAGAAGCCCT
>JADMJR010000086.1 GCA_018780365.1 Acidovorax sp.
CCATCGCCAAGGCAGATTTCATCGAAGGCATGGCCAAGGGCATGGCGGTGCTGGAGAGTTTTGACACCGAACGCCAGCGGCTCAATGCCACGCTGGCTGCGCAGCGCACGGGCCTCACGCGCGCGGCGGCGCGGCGGCACCTGCTCACGCTCGCGCACCTGGGGTATCTGGAGACCGATGGCAGCTACTTCTGGCTGGCGCCCAAGGTGCTGCGGTTCTCAGGCAGCTACCTGGCCTCGGCACGGCTGCCGCGTGTGTTGCAGCCCACGCTCAACCGGCTGGCGGCGCAGACGCAGCAGTCGTTTTCGGCCGTGGTGCTGGATGGGGATGAGGTGGTGATCGTGGCGCGCAGCGGGGTGTATGGCGCGCCTTCGCGCACGATGGCCTATGGTTTGCACCTGGGGGCGCGTTTGCCAGCGCACCCCACTTCCACCGGGCGCGTGCTGCTGGCGGCGCTGCCCGTGGCGCAGTTTTCGCAGTGGCTCAAAACCTGCACGCTGCAGCGGCTGACACCCCACACCATCACGCAGGTTGGTGCCTTGCGCAAGGTGGTGGCCCAGGCGCGGCGCGACGATTGTTGCCTGGCGGTGGAGGAGCACGAGCTTGGTGTGCATGCGCTGGCCGTGCCGCTGCGCAATCTGCAGGGCCAGACGGTGGCGGCGCTCAACGTGGTGGCATCGCCCCAGCAGGTGCAGGCACACACCCTGCAGCGCGACATGCTGCCGCTGCTGCAGGATGCAGCGCGTGAGCTGCGTGGGTTGCTGTAGGGGGCGTTGAACGTTTGTTAGGCCGCAACGATGCGCCCCGCGCCCGCCAGCACCTTCAGGGATTTGCCGGTGCTGGCCGTGTAGGTGCGGCTGGCGATGGTGCTCACGTACACCCAGTCGGCGCGGCACTCCGTGGCGGTGGCGGTCAGCACCATGTAGCCACGGCGCGAGGTGTCGCAGTACTTCAGCGGTGCGATGAGCTGCTGCAGTGCTCCGGCCAGCGTGGCGGGGTTTTCGTTCGGCAGGTATTCCTCAAACCCTGGCGAGGTGACGGACGAGGTGGCAAATTCCACCCCCACGGCATGGCCGCTCATGTCTTGCAGCTCGTTGGCCCAGGCGTTGTGGGTGTCGCCCGACAGCACCACCAGGTTCTTGCCCAGGCTGCGTGAGGTGGCCAGCACGGTCTCGCGTGCCACTTGGTAGCCGTCCCAGGCGTCGAGGTTGTACGGGATGGAGGGCTGCGCCAGTACGGCCAGCTCGGCGGGCGTGAGGCTGGCGGGTGCGGTCTGCGCGCGGGCCACCAGGGCCGCATATTGGCTGACGGTGACCCCCGCACCGGGCTGCAGCGTTCCGAGCAGGATGGGCGCAGGAATGTTCATGCGGCCCATCAACACCTGCTGCCCCAGCACCTGCCAGGTGGCGCTGGATGTGGCCATCTGCTGCTGCAGCCACTGTGTCTGCGTGGTGCCCAGAAGCTGGCGGCTGGTGTGGCCGACGGCGGCTGTGAATGCGGTGGCATCAAAGCCGGTGGCGGTGAAAAACCGGCCGTAGTCCAGCTGCTCGTCGCGCGCCACCACGCGGGTGTCGAGCATGTGCAGCGCCATCAGGTTGCCAAACGCAAAGCTGCGGTAGATCAGCTCGGGCTGCGCGTTGCGGGTGGGCATCCACTCGTGGTACGCCTGCATGGCGGCGGCCTTGCGGGCGCTGAAGCTGCCCTCGGTGGCGCTCTGGTGGTTTTCTGCGCCGTGGCTCCAGGTGTCGTTGGTGATTTCGTGGTCGTCCCACACGGCAATCATGGGGGCCGCTGCGTGCAGGGCCTGCAGGTCGGGGTCGGTTTTGTACTGGGCGTGGCGCTGCCGGTAGTCGGCAAGGCTCAGGATCTCGTTGGCGGGTTGCGACAACCGCCCCAGTGCCCCCGCGTTGGCTGACGCATATCCGCCCCGGGCATATTCATAAACATAGTCACCCAGGTGCACCGTGGCGTCCAGGTCATTGCGGCGGGCCGCGTCGGCATACACATTGAAGTAGCCGGTGGGGTAGTTGGCGCACGAAAAAACGGCCAGCTTGACCTGCGCCACGCTGCCGGTGGGCAGGGTGCGCGTGCGGCCGGTGGCGGTGTGGGCTGCGTACGCACGAAAGCGGTAGTAGTACGCAGTGGCCGCCTTGAGCCCGGTGGCATCGACCTTGACGGTGAAGTCCTTGCTGGCCAGCGCTGTGGCCTGGCCTTGAGCGGCGATGGTGGTGAAGCTGCTGTCGGTGGCAATCTCCCATTCCACCGGGATGTCGCTGGTGTGGTCAGCGGGTGGGGTCACCCGGGTCCACAGCATCACGCGGTCGGCCAGCGGGTCGCCACTGGCGATGCCGTGCGCAAACTGCACGGCGGGCGCATCGTCATCACCGCCCCCGCAGGCCGCCAGCGGCAGGGTGCCCAGCGCGGCTGCGGCCATGCCAAGCTCGCGCACAAAGCGCCGCCGCCCGGCATCTGTGTGTGCGGCGTCGCGGAGAGGGTGGGGGGTCGGGGCGAGCGGTGTGTGTGCCATGGCGCGGGTGGTGTGGGGTAGAACACCCGAGCCTGCCTGCACCGCATGACGGCCGCGTGAAGCAAGGGGCGCTCAGCCCCGTGCGGCACAAAATATCAATCAAATTGGCATCTGGCGCCTGATGGTAAAGCGCTGGTAGCTATCATTTTGATAGTTCTTTGAACACTTCCCGCGCTGCTGCCACGGTGGCGGCAATGTCGTCGGCGGTGTGCGCGGCGCTGACAAAACCCGCTTCATACAGCGCAGGTGCGATATAGACACCGCGATCGAGCAGGCCGTGGAACAGCTGGTTGAAACGCGCGCTGTCGGTTTGGAGCACCTGGGCGTAATTTTGGGGCAGCTCGGGCATCAGGAAGAAACCGAACATGCCGCCTTCGCTGTCGGTGCTGAAGGGCACGCCCTCGGCCGCCGCCGCTGCGGCCAGCCCGTCGACCAGCGAGCGTGTGGTGGCCGAGAGGGCGTCGAAGAAGCCGGGTTTCTTGATCTCGCGCAGCGTGGCCAGCCCACAGGCCGTGGCCACCGGGTTGCCCGACAGCGTGCCGGCTTGGTAGACGCCGCCCAGCGGTGCCAGGTGTTCCATGATGGCGCGCGGGCCCCCAAAGGCGGCCAGCGGCATGCCGCCACCGATCACCTTGCCCAGCACCGTGATGTCGGGCTTGAAGCCGGGGATGCTTTTGGCGTACACGCTCTGCGCGCTGCCCAGCGCCACGCGGAAACCCGTCATCACCTCATCGAGCACCAGCAGCGCGCCGTATTCGGTGCACAGCTCGCGGCAGCGCTTCATGAA
>JADMJR010000243.1 GCA_018780365.1 Acidovorax sp.
GGCCGTGCAAAACCCCTTCTTTGGCAAGCGTGAACCCGAGTCGTTCCAACCCCGCCACAGCACCACACCGTCATCGGTTCTGGGCAGCTCGGCGGCCAGCGCTTCCGCTTCCGCGCCCGCACAACCGGTGGCTTCCTCCGCCGCGCCCAAGTCCGCAGCGGGTGACTCCACCGGTAGTAAGCTCACCGTGGGCCCCAACATCAAGCTCAAGGGCGTGGAGATCACCGATTGCGACACCCTGGTGGTTGAGGGCACGGTCGAAGCCACCATGGATTCGCGCGTGATCCAGATCTCGGAAAACGGCGCCTTCAAGGGTTCGGCCGAGATCGACATCGCCGAAATCCATGGCGAGTTCAACGGCACGCTCACTGTGCGCCAGAAGCTGGTGATCTACAGCACGGGCAAGGTCAACGGCAAGATCCGCTACGGCAAGCTGGTGGTGGAGGAGGGTGGGCAACTGGCGGGTGAGATCGAGGCGGGGTTTTCGCCATCGTCGTCCAGCAGCCATCTGCAGCGCACGGCCGCGCCCTTGCGCAGCGAGCCTGCCGCGCTGGCCGCCTGATCACTGCGGCCGCGCGCCAGCACGCGCGGGCCGCTGGGGTACCGGGGTACTGGGGTGTTGGGGGCTCAATTCGGCGCGGTGTGTTTGGGCACGGCGCGGGGGCGCCCCTGATCGTCGATGGCCACATAGGTCAGGCGCGCTTCGGTCACCTTCACATACCGGCCCTGGTCGGTAAAGCGTTCGGCATACACCTCCACCTGCACGGTGACCGAGGTGTTGCCCACGCGTGTGATCGACGCAAAAAACGACAGGATGTCGCCCACGCGCACGGGCTGCTTGAAGATGAATTCGTTGACCGCCACGGTGGCCATGCGCCCCTGCATGTAGCGCGCGGGCAGCACCGAGCCGGCCAGGTCGACCTGCGCCATCACCCAGCCACCAAAGATGTCGCCATTGCCGTTGGTGTCGGCGGGCATGGGGATCACCTTGAGCACCAACTCCTTGTCGGTGGGTAATGCGGCGGGTGGTGGGCTGAAAACGGCAGACATGGGCACAATCTCGGTTGGGGCTGAGCCAATCCTCCAGGAACCAGGGGTTTCGCGAGGCGGCAGGCCTGCAAAAAACCACCTTGGCATCAGCCGGGTCGGTAAAGAAAAACAACAACCGGAATTGTCCCCCATGCGCCACCACGGCGAAACTGCCCCCACCGCTGCCGGTGCCATCACGCCCGCCGCCAGCCCCGCGCAGGCCCCATCCGACTGGGCCACCCTGCACCGGCTGCTGCCCTACCTGTGGCAATACAAATGGCGGGTGATTGCCGCCATCGTGTTCATGGTCGGCGCCAAGTTCGCCAATGTGGGCGTGCCCCTCCTGCTCAAGACGCTGGTGGATGCCATGAGCTTCAAGCCCGGTGATGCCACCGTGCTGCTGGTGGTGCCGGTGGGGCTGCTGCTGGCCTATGGCGGCCTGCGGCTGTCCACCTCGTTTTTTACCGAGCTGCGCGAATTGGTGTTCGCCAAGGCCACGCAGGGCGCGGCGCGCTCGATTGCGCTGCAGACCTTTGAGCACCTGCATGCCCTGAGCCTGCGGTTTCACCTGGAGCGGCAGACCGGCGGCATGACGCGCGACATCGAGCGCGGCGTGCGGGGCATCGAGTCGCTGATCTCGTTCACGCTGTTCAATGTGGTGGCCACGCTGGTCGAGGTGGTGCTGGTGCTGTCGGTGCTGGCCATCAAGTTCGACGCCTGGTTTGCGTGGATCACGCTGGCGGCACTGGCGCTGTACATCACCTTCACGGTGCTGGTGACCGAGTGGCGCACGCAGTTCCGCCGCGAGGCCAACGAGTTCGACTCGGCCGCGCACTCCAAGGCCGTGGATTCGCTGCTCAACTATGAAACCGTCAAGTATTTCAACAACGAAGGCTTTGAGGCCCGCCGCTACGACGAAAGCCTGGAGCGCCTGCGCCGCGCGCGGCTCAAGAGCCAGACCACGCTGTCCCTGCTCAACACCGGCCAGCAGCTCATCATCGCCGTGGGCCTGGTGGCCATGCTGTGGCGCGCCACGCAGGGTGTGGTCGATGGCCGCATGACGCTGGGCGACCTCGTCATGGTCAACGCCTTCATGATTCAGCTGTACATCCCGCTCAACTTTTTGGGCGTGATCTACCGCGAGATCAAGCAGAGCCTGACCGACCTGGACAAAATGTTCACGCTGATGGACAAGGAGCGCGAGGTGGCCGACGCGCCCGGCGCCTTGCCGCTGGCGGGGCTTGACCAGCCCACCGTGCGTTTTGAAGACGTGGTGTTTGCCTACGACCCCGGCGTTACCAGCACTGGCGGGCGCACCATCCTGCAGGGCATCAGCTTCGAGATTCCGGCGGGCAAAACGGTGGCGGTGGTGGGGCCTTCGGGCTCGGGCAAAAGCACCCTGGCGCGGCTGCTGTTCCGCTTCTATGACATCCAGCAGGGCCGCATCACCATTGCCGGGCAGGAGATCCGCAGCGTGACGCAGGCCAGCGTGCGGCAGGCGATTGGCATCGTGCCGCAGGACACCGTGCTCTTCAACGACACCGTGGCCTACAACATCGCCTACGGCCGCCCCGGTGCCAGCCAGGACGATATCGAAGCCGTCGCCAGCGCCGCCCGCATCCACGACTTCATCGCCAGCACCCCCAAGGGCTACGCCACCATGGTGGGCGAGCGCGGGCTCAAGCTCTCAGGCGGCGAAAAGCAGCGGGTGGCCATTGCGCGCACTCTGCTCAAGAACCCACCGATCCTGATCTTTGACGAAGCCACCAGCGCGCTGGACTCCGCCAACGAGCGCGCCATCCAGGCCGAGCTGCAGGGCGTGGCGCAGAACAAGACCACGCTGGTGATTGCGCACCGCCTGTCCACGGTGGTGGACGCGCACGAGATCCTGGTCATGGACACGGGCCGCATCATCGAACGTGGCACCCATGCGCAACTGCTGGCCCTGGGGGGGCGCTACGCCAGCATGTGGGCGCTGCAACAGAGTGACCCCAGCGCCTGAACGCCTTTCATTTCTGTCCCTTCTTTCTGACTTTTCCTCATCCCATGAAGCCCGTCCTGCTTGCCCTCATGTTCCTGTCCGAAGAACACCGCGCCCAGATGGCGCAGTCGTTCGAGCTGGTCTACGCGCCCGACGCCGCGCAAGCCGCTGCCGCCATCGCCGAGCAGGGTGCGCGCATCACGGTGGTGCTGACCATCGGCGCCACGGGCCTCTCTGCGGCGCAGATCGATGCCTTGCCGAACATCACCCTCATCTGCGCCCTGGGCGCGGGCTACGAAAACATCGCCGTAGCGCACGCCAAGGCGCGCGGCATTGTGGTGGCGACCGGTGCGGGCACCAACGACGACTGCGTGGCCGACCACGCGATGGGCCTGCTGATTGCCGCCGTGCGTGGCATTCCCAGGCTCGACGGCCTCACGCGCCAGGGTGTGTGGCGCACGGCGTTGCCGCTGCCGCCCAATGTGTCGCACAAGCGCCTGGGCATCATTGGCCTGGGCACCATCGGCAAGAAGATCGCGCAGCGTGCGCTGGGCTTTGAGATGCAGGTGGGTTACCACAACCGCACTGCACGCACCGATGTGCCCCACCGCTACTTTGCCGATGTGACGGCGCTGGCCGACTGGGCGGATTTCCTCGTGGTTGCCACGCCCGGCGGCGCGGACACGCAGCACCTGGTGAACGCCGCTGTGCTGAGCGCGCTCGGCCCGCGCGGCGTGGTAGTCAACATCGCCCGGGGCAGCGTGATCGACACGGCCGCCCTGGCCGCCGCGCTGCGCGAAGGCCGCATCGCCGCTGCGGGGCTCGATGTGTATGAGAGCGAGCCCGCGCCCCCGGCCGAGCTGATCGGCCTGGACACCGTGGTGCTCACGCCCCATGTGGCGGGCTGGTCGCCCGAGGCGGTGCAGGCCTCGGTGGACCGGTTCCTGGAGAACGCCCGCCGCCACCTGGCGGACGAGGTGCCGGTGTCGCCGCTCTGAAGTTTGAGTAAAAAAGACCGTTTGCGCGCGATGGTTAAGCGTTTTAAGCTATCAAATTAGGAGTATTGATGTCCGCCGTTGATCTCGACGCCCTGCAAACCCGGCTGCGCGCCTTTGCGGCCGAGCGCCACTGGCAGCCGTTTCACACGCCCAAGAACCTGTCGATGGCGCTGATGGTGGAGGCCGCCGAGCTGGCTGAGATCTTCCAGTGGATGACGCCCGAGCAGTCGCTGGCGGCGGCAGGCGACCCGGCGCTCAAGGAGCCCATTGCCGACGAGGTGGCCGACGTGCTGCTGTACCTGCTGCAGATTGCCGACCATGCAGGGGTGGACCTGCATGCGGCGGTGGAGCGCAAGCTGGTGAAAAACGCGGTCAAGTACCCGTTGCCACAAGCTTTGCAGGAATGAAAAAAGCTGCCAGCGCTTGATGTAAAAGCGCTGGCAGCTCCTGTTTGGGTAGCAATCGCTTACTTGCGCGCTGCAATTGCCTTCTCGGCGGCAGTGACCAGATCCGCACCGATCTGGCCCTTCCACTTGTCGTACACGGGGCGGGTGACCTTCACGAAGGCGTCGCGTTCGGCGGCCGAGAGCTGCGTCACGGTCACGCCGTTGGCGGCGATGTCCTTGAGCAGCGGCTTGTCGGCCTCGATCATGCCCTTGCGGGCGATGGCGATTTCTTCCTTGCCGGCATCGATGGCGGCTTGTTTGACGATCTCGCGGTCGGCGGGCGTCCAGGAGGCCCAGATGTCCTTGTTCACCACGAACACCAGCGGGTCGTTCACATAGCCCCACATGGTCACGTGTTTTTGCGCCACGGTGTGCAGCTTGGCGGCCTGGTACACGGCAATGGGGTTCTCCTGGCCGTCCACGGCGCCGCTGGCAAAGGCGGGTTGCGCATCGGCCCAGCTCATCTGCGTGGGGTTGGCGCCCAGGGCGGTGAACGTGTCGAGGAACAGCGGCGAGCCCACCACGCGGATCTTCAGGCCCTTGAGGTCGGCGGGGGTCTTGATGGCCTGCTTGGAGTTGGAGATTTCGCGGTAGCCGTTTTCACCCCAGGCCAGGGGCATGACGCCCGCCTTGTCCAGCGTGGCGAAAATCTGTTTGCCCACGTCGCCCTGCGTCACGGCGTCCACGGCCGCATAGTCAGGGAACAGGAAGGGCAGCGAGAACAGGTTGAGCTGCTTGACCTGGGGCGACCAGTTGATGGTGGAGCCCACGGCCATGTCGATCACGCCCTGGCGCAGCGCGCTGAACTCGCGCGTCTGGTCGCCCTGGATCAGCGAAACGCCGGGGTAGAGCTTGATGTTGATGCGGCCCTGCGTGCGCTCGCGGACCTTGTTGGCCCACAGCTCGCCGCCCTTGCCCCAGGGGAAGGCGGTGCCCAGCACCAGGGACATGCGGTATTCGTTTTTGTATGCGGTCTGTGCGATGGCAGCGGGGGCGGTGAAGGCCAGGGCGGCCGCAGCGGCCACAGCCGAAGTGAGGAAGGTGCGCAGTTTCATTGTTTCAGTCTCCTGGTTAGAAATCCATCAATCAGTAACGAGTCAGTAACCCAGCTTGGCGGGCAGCCACAGGGCCAGTTGCGGGAAGGCGATCACGAGCACCATCACCAGGAACATGGCAAACAGCATCCAGCCCACCCAGCGCACGGTCGATTCCATGCGCACACCGGCAATGCGGCAAGACACCATGAGGTTCACGGCCAGCGGCGGGGTGAACTGGCCCAGGGCGACCTTGAGGGTCAGGATGACGCCGAACCAGACCGGGTCCCATTGGTAGAACTGCATGATGGGCAGCAGCAGCGGCACGAAGATCAGGAAGATCGAGATACCGTCGAGGAACATGCCCACGGTGATCAGCAGCACGATGAGCAGCGCCAGCACGCCGTACTCGCCCAGGCCCGAGTTCACGATGGCATTGGCCACCGGGTCGATCACGCCCAGCGTGGAGAGCGAATAGGCAAAGATGCCCGCGAGCGAAACCACGATGAGGATCACCGCCGACAGCTCGCCCGATTCACGCAGGATGGGGAATAGGTCGCGCACGCCGATCGTGCGGTGGATCACCATGCCCACAAACAAGCCGTAGAACACGGCCACCACGGCGGCTTCGGTGGGCGTGAACCAGCCGGCGCGCATGCCGCCCAGAATCAGCACCGGTGCGGCCAGGCCCCAGGTGGCCTCGCGCAGGCTCTTCCAGAACGGGGGGCGGGGCATGGTGGATTCCAGCGCGCCCATCTTGTGTTTGCGCGCCATCCACACGGCGGGCACGATGAGGGCCACACCGGCGAGGACGCCCGGGATCATGCCGGCCGCAAACAGCGCAGGCACCGAGGCACCCGGCACCAGCACCGAGTAGATGATGAAGGCGACCGAGGGCGGGATCAGGATGTCGGTGGCCGCAGCCGCTCCGACCACGCTGGCCGAGAACGAGGGCGGGTAGCCCGCGCGCGACATGGCCGCAATCATCACGCCGCCCACGGCCGCCGCATTGGCCGGGCCCGAGCCCGAGATGCCGCCCAGGAACATGGCCACGGCAATCGCCACCAGCGGCAGCATGCCGGGCCCTCGGCCCACGATGGACACGGCAAAGTTCACCAGCCGCAGCGCCACGCCTGAGCGGTCGAAGATCGAGCCCACCAGCACGAACATCGGGATGGCCAGCAGCGGGTACTTGCCCAGGCCCGCGTAGAAGTTCTGCGGCACGGCCAGCAGGCCAAACCACTGGCTGTCGGCGTTGGCCAGCGCAATGGCGGCGGCACCCGCGAGGCCCAGCGCGGCGCCAATCGGCACGCCGACAAACATCAGGCCCAGGAAGGCCACGAACAGGAGCGTGGCGATCATGGCTGGGTGTCCTTCGCGGCTTCAGCGCCGCCATCGGCCGTGCTGCGGCTGCGGCGGATGAACAGGCCCACGGCGCGCGCCGTGATCAGTGCCGAGAACACGGGCAGCCAGATCGAATACCACCACTGCGGCACACCGATGCCGGGCGAGGTCTCGCCAAAGCGGTAGTCGTCCCACACCACACGCACGCTCAGCACGGCAATCACGCCGAACAGCAGGGCCACGGTGGCTGCGCCCAGCATCGACAGGCGCTTGCTGCGCAGTGCAGAGCCGCCTTCGGCAAAGTATTCGATGCGGATGTGCTGGTCGCGTGCGACGGCGGCAGAGCCTGCGATGAGCGCGAGCGCGATCATGAGGAACACGGAGATTTCTTCGGTCCAGGCGAACGAGGAGTTGGTGAAGTAGCGCACCAGCACATTGGCGAAGGTGATGAGTGCGAGGGCGGCCATCACGATGACGGTGAGCCAGTCTTCAAGGCGCAGCGAGCGGGGCTCGGCCTCGGGACTCGCAGCGCAGGGCAATGCGTCGTTCGCAGGCCCTTGGGGGGAGGAGGAGGACATGGGGCAGGGGAAAGGGGAGAACAAACAGATGCAGGCGGGTCGCCCTGCCCGGCAGTGTTGTGCACCAGGGGCCTCGACGCAGAGCGCTGTAAGCGCTGCTTTGTATTATGAGGCGTGTTGCTAAGTGTGCACACCATTGGTGCACCAGGTAAGCACTGTGTAAACCCGCATATCCCCGCACGGCGCCCTGCGGGCCCCGCGCCGATAATGTGCCGATGGAAACCAAGTGGCTTGAAGATTTCGTCAGTCTTGCGGAAACGCGCAGCTTCAGCCGGTCCGCCCAGTTGCGGCATGTGACCCAGCCCGCGTTTTCGCGGCGCATCCAGGCCCTGGAAGCCTGGGCCGGGACCGATCTGGTGGACCGCAGCTCCTACCCCACGCGCCTCACGCCCGCTGGCAAAACCCTGTATGACCAGGCGCTGGAGATGCTGCAGGCGCTGCAGAACACGCGCGCCATGCTGCGGGCGCACACCAGCGCGGGCAAGGACATGATCGAGTTTGCCGTGCCGCACACGCTGGCGTTCACGTTTTTTCCGGCCTGGGTGTCGAGCCTGCACGACAAGTTCGGCCCGTTCAAAAGCCGGCTGATTGCGCTCAACGTGCACGACGCCGTCATGCGCCTGGTCGAAGGCGGCTGTGACCTGCTGATCGCCTACCACCATCCCTCGCAGCCTTTTCAGCTCGATGCCGACCGCTACGAGATGGTGAGCCTGGGGCAGGAGGTGTTGTCCCCTTACAGCAAGGCCGATGCCGATGGCCAGCCCGTGCACCGCCTGCCCGGCCGTGCGGGCCAGCCGCTGCCTTACCTGGGCTACGCGCCCGGGGCCTACCTGGGCCGGGTCACGGAACTCATCCTCAAGCAGTCGGATACGCCCATCCACCTGGAGCGTGTGTACGAGACCGACATGGCCGAAGGGCTCAAGGCCATGGCGCTGGAGGGCCATGGTGTGGCCTTCCTGCCGCACAGTGCCGTGAAAAAAGAGCTGCGCTCGCGCCGCCTGGTCAGTGCGGCGCCTTCTGAGGCCGAGGGCCTGCAGATGACCATGGATGTGCGGGCCTACCGCGAAAAACCCGGCGGCAAAGAGGCCCCCAAGGGCACGGCCCAGGCGCTCTGGACCTACCTCCAGGCCCAGGCAGGGTCATGCTAAGGGTAAATACGGATATAAACAGTTTGCATAGTTGTGCCCGCAAACGGCATTGGAGTTTCACAGTAACGACACGTACAGTTCGCGCCATCGCTGGGTCGGTGGCAACAACGCATGCCTGTAACTGCCACGATGGCACGAACATTGCAAACCCGATTCCTTTCTTTTACCGGGACGTCGTATGAAAGTTCAGCATTGGAGATTCGCTAGGGGCCTGGTCGCCCTGGGCTGCCTGCTGGCGGCGTCCGTGCAGGCAGCGACGGTGCTGGAGCGTGTGAGCGCTGGTGGCAAGCTGGTGATTGCCCACCGTGAATCGTCCGTGCCGTTCTCGTATGTCGATTCCAAGTCGGGCAAGCCCGTGGGCTACGCGGTGGACCTGTGCCTGCGCCTGGCCGATGTGGTGCGCAAAAAGACCGGCAAGAAGGACATGGAAGTGGAGTTCGTGGCCGTTACGCCCGCCAACCGCATCACGATGATCGAGCAGGGCAAGGCCGACTTGGAGTGTGGCTCCACCACCAACAACGCCGAGCGGCGCCAGAAGGTGGCATTCACCATTCCCCATTTCATCACCGGCGCGCGGCTGCTGGTGAAAGCCACGAGTCCTATCGACAAGGTGGAAGACCTGAATGGCAAGAAGCTGGTATCCACCAAGGGCACCACACCGCTCAAGGCCGCCGACCAGGCCAACCGTGAGCGCCTGATGGGTATCACCATCGTGGAAGCGCCCGACCACGCCAAGGCGGTCGAGATGGTCGAAAAGGGCGAGGCCGATGCCTTTGTGATGGACGATGTGCTGCTGTACGGCCTGGCCGCAGGGCGGCCTGACCCCAAGGCGCTCAAGGTGGTGGGCCGGTTCATGACCACCGAGCCGCTGGCCATCATGCTGCCCAAGAACGATCCTGAGTTCAAAAAACTGGTGGATGAAGAGATGCGCCGCCTCATCACGAGCCGCGATATCTACCCCATTTACGACAAGTGGTTCAGCAAGCCCATTCCGCCCAGCAACACGGTGCTGAACCTGCCGGTCAGTTATCTGTTGCGCGACTTCTGGAAATACCCTACCGATCAGGTCCCGTTCTGACTAATATCCTCGGGTACGCTGTCCCCCATTTTTAGAGCGTTGGGCCCGCTGGTCGCATGGACTGCGGCCAGTCTCTAGAATTCCCCCCTTTTTTCTGTTTTCAACACAAGGAGATCCCTATGAAGAAACATTTGCTCGCGGTTGCTGTGACCGCCCTGGCTGCCGGCAGCGCTTTCGCTCAAGCCAACGACACCCTCGCCAAGATCAAGGCATCGGGCAGCGTGACGCTGGGTGTGCGCGAGTCTTCGGGTCTTTCCTACACGCTGGGCAACGGCAAGTACGTGGGCTTCCACACCGAAATGGGCGAAGTCGTTCTGGCCGACATCCAGAAGCAACTGGGCCTGGCCAAGCTGGAAACCAAGTACCAGCCCGTGACCTCGCAAAACCGCGTCCCCCTGGTGACCAATGGCACCGTGGACCTGGAGTGCGGCTCCACCACCAACAATGCAGCCCGCCAGAAGGACGTGGCGTTTGCTGTGACCACCTACGTGGAAGAAGTGCGCATGGCCGTGAAGGCCAATTCGGGCATCACCTCCATCAAGGACCTGAACGGCAAGACCGTGGCCACCACCACGGGCACCACCTCGGTGCAGACCCTGCGCAAGCACGAGCGCGCTGGCGGCATTGATTTCAAGGAAGTCATGGGCAAAGACCACGCCGACAGCTTCCTGATGCTGGAAACGGGCCGTGCGGAAGCGTTCGTGATGGACGGCTCCATCCTGGCGGCCAACATCTCCAAGGCCAAGACGCCCTCCGACTACAAGGTGGTCGGCGAAGTCCTGAATGTGGAACCCATCGCCTGCATGCTGCGCAAGGACGACCCCGCCTTCAAGAAGGCCGTGGACGATTCCATCAAGCGCCAGATCAAGGATGGCTCGCTGGCCAAGCTGTATGACAAGTGGTTCATGCAGCCCGTGCCTCCGGCGAACGTGAAGATCGGTTTGCCGATGTCCGACGCCACGAAGGACGCCTGGGCCAACCCGAACGACAAGCCCATGGAAGACTACGCCAAGAAGTAAGCTGCGCGACGCTTGTGCCCCTTCGGCCAGCCGGTTTGAAGGGGCTTTTTTGTTGGGCCCGCGCAGGCGTTGGGCCCAACGCAATACCAAGAATTAAAGGGGTGCTCCTATGAGTTGGGATTGGCAGGTGTTCTGCCAGGACACCATGGACAGGGAAGTCGTGCAAAGCTGCTTTGGCAAGGGCGGCGATATCACCTACCTGGACTGGATGCTGTCGGCCTGGGGCTGGACGGTGTCTGTTTCGTTGCTGGCCCTGGTGCTGGCGCTTGTGTTGGGCTCTCTCATTGGCACGCTGCGCACCTTGCAGGACCGGCCCATGATCGTGCGTCTGGGCAATGCCTGGGTCGAGCTGTTTCGCAATATTCCACTGCTGGTCCAGATTTTCCTCTGGTACCACGTGCTCCCGAGCCTGTTCCCGGTGCTCAAGGGCGTTCCCGGCTTTGCACTGGTGGTGCTGGCGCTGGGGTTCTTCACCTCGGCGCGTATCGCCGAGCAGGTGCGCTCGGGCATCCAGGCCCTGCCGCGCGGTCAGCGGTATGCGGGCATGGCTGTGGGGTTCACCACCTTCCAGACCTACCGCTATGTGCTGCTGCCCATGGCGTTTCGCATCATCATTCCGCCGCTGACCAGCGAGACGATGAACATCTTCAAAAACTCGTCGGTGGCGTTTGCCGTGTCGGTGGCTGAACTCACGATGTTCGCCATGCAGGCGCAGGAAGAAACCTCGCGCGGCATCGAGGTCTACCTGGCGGTGACGAGCCTCTACATCATCTCTGCGTTTGCCATCAACCGCATCATGGCCTTCATCGAGAAGCGCGCACGCATCCCCGGGATGGTCGTGAGTGGCGCCGCAGGAGGGGGGCATTGATATGAATCTCGACTTTTCCTTCTACAACTGGGACCTGATCTCCAACTTCGTGCTCAAGGGGCTGTATTTCAGCCTGTTGCTCACGGTCATCGCCACCATCGGCGGCGTGTTCTTCGGCACCCTGCTGGCGCTGATGCGCCTGTCGGGCAAGAAGTGGCTGGACGTGCCCGCCACCATCTACGTCAACGGCATGCGCTCCATTCCGCTGGTGATGGTGATCCTGTGGTTCTTCCTGCTCGTGCCCGCCATCATCGGCCGCCCCATCGGCGCCGAGGTGTCGGCGGTCATCACCTTCATCGCGTTCGAGGCCGCCTACTTCAGCGAGATCATGCGCGCCGGCATCCAGTCGATCCCGCGTGGCCAGGTGCATGCCGGCCAGGCGCTGGGCATGACCTACGGCCAGAACATGAAGCTGGTGGTGCTGCCCCAGGCGTTCCGCAACATGCTGCCGGTGCTGCTCACGCAGACCATCATCCTGTTCCAGGACACCTCGCTGGTCTATGCGATTGGCGCCTACGACATGCTCAAGGGCTTTGAAGTGGCGGGCAAGAACTTCGGCCGTCCCATCGAGGCCTACCTGGCCGCCGCCGTGCTGTATTTTGTGATGTGCTATGCGCTGTCCTGGGCGGTCAAGCGCCTGCACCAGAAGATCGCCATCATCCGGTGATCCGAGAGATTGAGGAATAAACAATGATCGAACTCAAAAACGTATCCAAGTGGTATGGCCCCGTGCAGGTGCTCAACGAGTGCTCGGCCACCATCAACAAGGGT
The DNA here is from genome assembly GCA_018780365.1 of Acidovorax sp. GTDB lineage: Bacteria > Pseudomonadota > Gammaproteobacteria > Burkholderiales > Burkholderiaceae_C > Acidovorax. The sequence continues at coordinate 12,295 of JADMJR010000243.1, forward strand.
GAAGTGGTGGTGGTGTGCGGCCCCTCGGGCTCGGGCAAGTCCACGCTGATCAAGACCATCAACGCGCTGGAGCCCTTCCAGAAGGGTGAAATCACGGTCGATGGCGTGAAGCTGCACGACCCCAGCACCAACCTGCCCAAGCTGCGCAGCCGCGTGGGCATGGTGTTCCAGCACTTCGAGCTGTTTCCCCACCTGTCGGTGACGGACAACCTGACCATTGCGCAGATCAAGGTGCTGGGCCGCAGTGCGGACGACGCCAAGAAGCGCGGCCTGAAGATGCTGGAGCGCGTGGGCCTGATCGCCCACAAGGACAAGTTCCCGGGCCAGCTCTCGGGCGGCCAGCAGCAGCGTGTGGCCATTGCGCGCGCCCTGTCGATGGACCCCATCGTGATGCTGTTCGACGAACCCACCTCGGCGCTCGACCCCGAAATGGTCGGCGAAGTGCTCGACGTGATGGTGGGCCTGGCCCACGAAGGCATGACCATGATGTGCGTGACCCACGAAATGGGCTTTGCCCGCAAGGTGAGCAACCGCGTGATCTTCATGGACGTGGGCGGCAAGATCCTGGAAGACTGCTCCAAGGACGAGTTCTTCAACAACCCCGAGGCACGCCAGCCCCGCACCAAGGACTTCCTCAACAAGATCCTCGCGCATTGATGGTGCGTCGCCCCGAGCCGCCCAGCCTCGGGGTTGGAACAAAGAAAAGCGCTCCTCGGAGCGCTTTTTTCATGGGCGCAGGAGCGTCCGACAACGTGGGGCGAGCCAGCGGGGATGGCGTCGGTTCGCGCCGGTTAGCGCTTGCTCCCCCGCCGCCCCGCCGGCGGGTTGCCTTCCACGATGAGCTGGGCTTCCACGTCCTTCCACAGGTCGTCGCGCCGTTTCAGGGCTTCGGACACGGCTTCGTGCCGCAGCTGGGCCACGGCCGACACCAGGGCATTGCACACAAAAAACGCCGCGGTGTACGAGTCGAAGGGCGAGGCATTGGAGATGCGCACCTGCACGCGGTGGTGGGCCAGGGCTGCCAGCGGCGCGGCGGTGCTGTCGATGATGGCCAGCACCTGGGCCCCCGCATCGCGAAACCGCTGGGCCACTTTCACCGGCCCGCTGGCATAGCGGCGGATGCTGAAGACCAGCAGCGTGTCTTCGGGCTGGATCCACAACAGCTGGTCGGTGGCGGCCACGGCGCCCGCGCCCAGCTCGTGCACGCCGGGGCGGCACATGTTCAGGTGCAAGGCCAGCCAGGCGGCCACGGGGGCGCTGTTGATCTGCGCCAGCACAAAGATGCGCCCCTGGCTCTGCGCGATGCGCGCGACGATGGCCTCGAACGCCGCCATGTCCAGCCCGTCGCGTGTGGCGGTGATGTTGTGCTGGTCGTGCAGCAGGGCGTCGTCCACACATTGCTGCAGGCTGCGCTCGGTGCCGATGGTGACAGGCGCACGCTGCCCGGCGGTTTGCAGCAGGGCTGTGACCTCGGCCCGCGCCTCGCGCTGCGCCTCGGCGTAGCTCGCATAGCCCAGCTTGGCAAACAGGCGCACCACGGTCGATGCGCTGGTGCCGTTGCGCGCCGCCAGGGCGGTGGCGGATTCGAGCAGCGCATGGGGGTAGTCGCGCCCCAGGGCCTCGGCCAGGGCGCGCTCACTGGCGGTCAATGCCCCGTCCTGGCGGGACAGGCGTTCGGTCAGCAGTGCTGCTGGTGTTTGCAATGATGATTTCATTAATGTATCTTTTATGAAAAATGTATTGCAAACACCACCATCGCATGCAACACTGCGGCCCAAATTCTGCCCCGGCCAGGGGCTTCTCAAAGGACGAAGATGCACGATACCCTTGAAATGAGCGGCTCGCAGGTGCAAAAGACGGTGCAGTCACCGGCGCTGGACTGGCTGGCGGGCCAGGGGGCGGCCATGCAAGACCTGTTGCAGAAAGTGGTCAACATCGACAGCGGCAGCCGCGACGAAGCGGGTGTGACCGCAGTCGCCCATGCGCTGGCCGAGCGCCTGCTGGCGGCGGGCGTGCCCGTGCAGTTCGAGCCCGTGCCCGGCTATGGCGTGCTGCTGCACGCCCAGGTCAACCCGGGCCAAGCGGCAGGCGAGGGCGCGCCGATCATCCTCATGGGCCACATGGACACCGTGTACCCCGCTGGTACGGTGGCGCGCCGCCCTTACCGAGTGGAAGACGGCCGTGCCTACGGCCCCGGCGTGGCCGACATGAAATCCGGCCTGGTGCTCAACGTGTTTGTGGCCGAGGCCTTTGCGCGCTGTGGTGGCCTGGGTGCACCGCTGCACCTGTTCTTCTCGTGTGACGAAGAGATCGGCTCACCCGCCACGCGCGACCTCATCATGGACCGCGTGCGTGGCGCCCGTGCCGTGTTCAATGCCGAGCCCGGCCGCGTGAGCGGCAACGTGGTCACCAGCCGCAAGGGCTCGATGGTGGTGGAGTTTGAGGTGACGGGCGTGGCCGCGCACGCGGGCATCAACCACGCCGCAGGCGCCAGCGCCATCGAGGCCCTCGCGCGCAAGACGCTGGCACTGCACGCGCTGACCGACACGGCCACCGGCGTCACCTGCAACGTGGGCGTGGTGCAAGGCGGCATCGTGCCCAACATGGTGGCCCCGCATGCCAAGGCCGAGGTGGACCTGCGTTTTACCGCCGACACCAACCCCGACGAGTTGCTGGAGCGCGTGCGCGCCATCGTCGAAGAAGCATCCGTGCCCCGCACCCAGGGCCGCATCACCACCGCGCGCCGCACCCTGCCCATGAAGCCCACGCCCGACTACCTGCTGGCGCTGTACCAGCAGGGCGCAAGCTCGCTGGGTTTTGAGGTGGCGGGTGAATTCACCGGCGGCGCGGCCGACAGTGGCCTGACCGCCTCGGTGGGCGTGCCCACGCTGTGTGCCACCGGCCCCGTGGGCGGCCACCCGCACACCGAGCGTGAATACTGTGAGCTGGCCACCTTTGTGCCCCGCGCACAGGCCGTGGCGCTGGCGGTGCTGGGCCACCCCTGATTTTTCCGCGCATCCCTTCATCGTTTCATTTTTTGAGTGCTTTGACTGCCATGAACACCATCGCTTCCCGCCGCCACCTCCTGTCCACCGGCCTCGGCCTGGCCGGCCTTGCCGCTGTGCCCGCGTGGGCACAGGACAAATTCCCCTCGCGCCCCATCACGCTGGTCGTTCCGTTCCCGCCCGGTGGGTCGGTGGACATCATGGCGCGCCAGTATTCCGAGCCGCTGTCCAAGCTGCTGGGCGTGCCCATCGTGGTGGAAAACCGCGCGGGCGCAGGCGGCTCGGTGGGCGCGCAGTATGTGGCGCGCGCCAAGTCCGACGGCTACACGCTGGTCGTGTCGTCGCAAAGCAGCCATTTGGCCAACCCGCTCACGCAGCCCAAGGTGGGCTACGACCCGGTCAAGGACTTTGAAAACATCGCCATCCTGGGCCGCCTGCCCAATGCGCTGGTGGTGCATTCCAGCCTGCCGTTCAAGACCTTCCAGGAGTTTCTGGCCTATGCCAAGAAGAACCCCGGCAAGCTCAACTACGGCAGCGGTGGCGTGGGCAGCATGGGCCAGCTGAATGTGGAAATGCTCAAGGCCGCCACCGGCGCCTTCACCACCCACATCCCCTACCGGGGTGGCACGCCGCTGATCACGGCGGTGCTGGGCAACGAGGTGCAGTTCATCCTCGACAACCTGGTCATCATGCTGCCGCACATCCAGGCGGGCAAGGTGCGTGCGCTGGCCCTGGCCAACGACCAGCGCCTGCCGCAGCTGCCCGATGTCCCGACCCTGGCCGAAGTCGGCTACCCGCAGCTCAACCTCACCTCCTGGATCGGCCTGGCCGCGCCCGGCGGCACGCCTGATGCGGTGGTGCAGACCCTGTACAAGGCCGTGCGCGAGGTCGCCACATCGCCCGCCATGGTGGCCAACCTTAAGGAGCGCGGCGTGATCGTGCCGGAAGAGATGACGCCGGCCCAGTTCGAGAAGATGATGTCCGAGCGGCTGGTGAAGTTTGGCGAGGTGGTGCGCAAGGCAGGCATCACCGCCGAGTAAGAGGCTCAGGATGCCCTTCATGGATCAGCGCGCGGTGTGCCTCTGCGGGCTGGGTGCATGAAGAGCATCCTCAAGGCTCTGAAATATGAGGTTTTTTAGCCCTCTGCGCGCACCTGGCAAGCGTTGATTGCTATCAAAACGATAGTATTCATGCCAATGGGACAATGCTGCCCATGACAGCCGCACTCCATACCCCCACCGAGCCCACCACCCTCACCATCACCCGCCCCGACGACTGGCACCTGCATGTGCGCGACGGGGAGCCGCTGAACACGGTGGTGCCCCACACCGCCGCCCAGTTTGGCCGCGCGATCATCATGCCCAACCTGCGCCCACCGGTCACCACGGCCGAGCAGGCCCTGGCCTACAAACAGCGCATCCTGGCCGCCGTGCCTGCCGGTGTGCAGTTCGAGCCACTGATGACGCTGTACCTCACCGACAACCTGCCGCCCGAAGAAATCGTGAGGGCGCGGGAAGCCGGTGTGGTCGCCGCCAAGCTCTATCCCGCCGGCGCCACCACCAACAGCGATGCGGGCGTGACCGACCTGCGCAAGACCTACAAGACGCTCGAAGCCATGCAGAAGGCGGGCATGCTGCTGCTGGTGCACGGCGAGGTGACCAGCAGCGACATCGACCTGTTCGACCGCGAGGCCGTGTTCATCGAGCAGCAGCTCATCCCGCTGCGCCGCGACTTCCCCGAGCTGAAGATCGTCTTCGAGCACATCACCACCAAGGACGCGGCCGACTACGTGATGCAGGCCGACCGCTTCACCGCCGCCACCATCACCGCGCACCACCTGCTGTACAACCGCAACGCCATCTTCATTGGTGGCGTGCGCCCGCACTATTACTGCCTGCCGGTGCTCAAGCGCGAAACGCACCGCGTGGCGCTGGTGCAGGCCGCCACCAGCGGCAGCAGCAAGTTCTTTTTGGGCACCGACAGCGCACCGCACC
>JADMJR010000274.1 GCA_018780365.1 Acidovorax sp.
TGCAGGAGGTCAACCGCCTGCTCAAGGAGTTTGAGCAGATGCAGGGCATGATGAAGAAGATGAAGGGCGGCGGCCTGATGAAAATGATGAAGAAGATGGGTGGCATGAAAGGCATGGGCGGGGGCATGCCCAAGATGCCTTTCTGATTCTTTTGAGGCTTTTTGAGCCTCTACCGCGCGCCCCATAAGCGGAAGCAGCTACATAAATATGAGCAAAACAAAAAGCCGGTCATCCGCCGGCTTTTTGTTGGGTGGGCGCAAACGGGTGGGGTGGGGTGAGGCGCAGGGGCTATGCCACCTTCAGCACCGGCGCCGCCAGGCGGCTCGCGTGCAGCCAGGCACGGCGCAGCACGGGGGGCGACCAGGATTCCTCGGGGATCAGCAGCAACCGCTGTGCGCGTAGCGCCTTGCCCAGGGCGATCTGGCTGGTAAAAACCGCCAGTGGAATCGCCAATGCCAAGGGCAGGCCCACGGGCATGAGCCACAGCAGCGCGCTGCTGTCGATGGTGGCAACCCCCAGGGCCAACAGGCCGATCACCATACTCATCGGGGCCAGTTGGCGCACCGCGTGGCGCCAGGGCACGGCATGGGCTTCGCGTGGAGGCGATTTCCATTCGAGTTTCAGGCCGGTGAGTGCGATCAGCACAAACAGCGAATGCGCCAGCATGCGGATGGGGGCCTGCAGGATGGCCAGCACGCTCTCCAGCGCGGCGCTTTTGAACAGGCTGAAAGTGCCGCCGTACTGCGGTTGCTCGCGGCGCATCAAGACCGCTGCCACGCCCAGGATGCGGGGCAGGAACAGCAGGCACAGCGTCCAGGCCCACAGGGCCAGCAGCTCGGCGGGCAGGATGTGCCAGTCGGCCAACAGCTTGGCGCCCGACAGCCACAGGGCTGTGCCCAGCGTCAGAAAGGCCAGCCACAGCGGCGCCGACAGGTAGGCCATGGCGCCGGTCACGAACATCGAGCGGTGCACGGCGTGGATGCCGGGTTCGGCCATCAGGCGGGCGTTCTGCAGGTTGCCTTGGCACCAGCGGCGGTCGCGCTGCAGTTCGGCCAGCAGGTCGGGTGGCTGCTGTTCATAGCTGCCGACCAGGTCGGATACCAGCCACACGTGGTAGCCGGCGCGGCGCATCAGGGCCGCTTCCACAAAGTCGTGCGACAAGATGCCGCCCGCCAGGCCGCCTTGGCCCTTGAGGGGGGCGAGGGCGCAGTGCTCCATGAAGGGTGCCACGCGGATGATCGCGTTGTGGCCCCAGTAGTGCGACTCGCCCAACTGCCAGAACTGCATGCCCAGCGTGAACAGGCGGCCCGTGACGCGCGAGGCGAACTGCTGCGCACGGGCGTGCAGCGTGACGTGGCCGATGGCCTGCGTGGCCGTCTGGATGATGCCAGCGGAAGGGTTGGCCTCCATCAGTTTGGCCATGGAGACAATGCAGTCGCCGCTCATCACGCTGTCGGCATCCAGCACCACCATGTAACGGTAGTCTTTTCCCCAGCGGCGGCAAAAATCCGCCACATTGCCTGCCTTGCGGTGCGTGCGGCGGGTGCGCAGGCGGTAGTACACCTGCACCTGGGGCTGCTGGCTGTGCTGGGCCAGCGCGCTGCGCAGCTCTTCCCAGGCGGCCCGCTCGGCAGTGGCAATGGCGGGGTCGTAGCTGTCGGACAGCACGAACACATCGAAGGTGGCGCCGTGCCCGGTGGCCGCCACGGATTCGCAGGTGGCGCGCAGGCCGGCGAACACGGTGGCTACGTCTTCATTGCAGATCGGCATGACGATCGCTGTGCGCGCATCGGGCGCCAGCTGGTGCTCGGTCACGCTGCGCACTGATAGCGCATGTTTGTCGCCACGCAGCATCACCCAGAAACCCATCAGACCCGTCAGGAAACCCGTGACCACCCAGGCCGAGAGCAGCGCAAACAGGGCGATCTGCCCGTGGCCCAACCAGGGGTTCTCGTAGGTCGGCTGAACACCCGCAAAGAGGAGGCTGGCGAGGGCCGTGGCGAGCAAGGTCAGCACCACGAACGTCCAGCGGCGGCGCTGCGCCGCGCCTTTCCAGGCCTGCGTGTGCTCGTCTTGCGGCGCGGCGGGGCCCGCGTGGTGACCACGGCCCGTGAGGCGCAGCAGCACGGCGGTGCTCAGGCTGTTCCAGAAACCGCGCCAGGGCACGGGGGTCATCGAGGCGCGGTGCAGCGGCGGCGCCGTGACGGCGTTGGGGTGTCGCTCTGCGCGCAGCGGGCTGCGTTGGCTGGCGACGGGGCGGGGATAGGCCGCGCCGCGCCGCGCCACCATGGCAGGGGTGACCGCACTCCGGGCCGGTGGGCGGTGGCCCTCGGGGCTTACTCGGGAAGAATGATGTGCGTCCATGTTTCGCTCACAGCGTGGTTGTTGTGTTGGAGAAAGGCGCGCAGCTCGATCGGGCGATCGGCCTTCTGGCGCTGGATGCGCACGGTCATGCGCCATTGGTCGGTGGCCGGGTTGCGGTAGGCAATGCTTTCCAGCACCTGGCCGTTGGCGTCGGCACTCACCACCGCCCTCACGGTGGCGTTGGCGGGCAGCGCCCTGAGTGCGGGGCCGTCGAAGTCGATGACGTACTGGGTTTGCTGGCGCAGGGTCTCGGTGTTCTGCTGGGTGTAGCCCGTGCCCCGGCGCGACTGGGTGGCCCAGGCGCTGGGCGGGCGTTGTTGTGCATCGCCTTGCCAACTCAGCTCATAGGCGAACTCCAGCGGTTGGCCGGGGGCAGGCATCCGGGCGGGCACCCAATACGCCACGACGTTGTCGTGCGTTTCGTCGGGGGTGTGCAGCTGCACCAGCTCCACGCGGCCTTCGCCCCAGTCGTGCAGGGGGCGCACCCAGGCGCTGGGTCGGCGCTCGTAGCGGGCCTCCACGTCTTCGTAGCTCGTCCATTGGCGGTCGCGCTGCATCAGGCCAAACCCCTTGGGGTTTTGGGTGGTGAACGAGGTGACCAGCGTCTGCTGGGGGTTCTGCAGCGGGCGCCACAGCCATTCGCCTTCGCCCGTGGCCACCATCAGGCCGTCGGAGTCGTGCACCTCGGGGCGAAAGTCTTCCTTGCGCGGCTGGTTCTCGCCAAAAAAGAACATGCTGGTCAGCGGCGCGATGCCCAAAGTGGCGATGGGCTGCGCGCCGCCGTCGCCCGTGGCGGGCCGCACAAAAATGCGGCTGCGCACGGTGGTGGTGGTTTGTGTGCCGGGCTGGATGTCGAAGCGGTAGGCCCCGGTGGCGCGGGGCGAATCCAGCAGCGCATACAC
>JADMJR010000152.1 GCA_018780365.1 Acidovorax sp.
TGCTGGCCTGGGGCGCCTGGCAGCAGGTGGTGGTGGGCATGGGCAGCCGCTCGGTGGTCATGGCCTACCCGGCGGCCCTGCTGCCGCTGCCGGCTTTTTTGTGTGCGGTGGCCATTGGTGTGATGGCGACCATTGAGTTGATTCAACGCAAGCCGCTGGACCTGGGCCACGGCGCGGAGGTGGAGTGATGTTGGGACTGACGCCTGAAGCCATGGCCTTTGTGGTCTTTTCGCTGGGCATGCTGGTGCTCATGGGCACGGGCATGAACATGGGCCTGGCCCTGGTGCTCACCGGTGCCGGCATGGCCTGGGTGCTCGATTTCTGGGACACGCAGCTGCTGGCCCAGAACCTGGTGGCCGGGGTGGACAGCTTCCCGCTGCTGGCCGTGCCGTTTTTCATCCTGGCGGGCGAGCTGATGAACACGGGTGGCATCAGCCGCCGCATCATCGACATGGCCCAGGCCTGGGTGGGGCATATCCGGGGCGGTCTGGGCTATGTGGCCATTGGCGCGGCCGTGCTCATGGCCAGCATGAGTGGCTCGGCGCTGGCGGACACGGCAGCCCTCGCCACCATCCTCTTGCCCATGATGCGCCAGCAGGGCTACCCGATGAACACCTCGGCCGGGCTGATCGCCTCGGGCGGCATCATCGCGCCCATCATCCCGCCGTCCATGCCGTTTGTGATCTATGGCGTGACGACCAACACCTCGATCTCGGCGCTGTTCGTATCGGGCATCGTGCCGGGGCTGATGATGGGCGTGGGCCTGATCTTTGCGTGGCGCTGGGTGCTGCGCGACATGGACCTGCCCCAGGGCGAACCCCTGCCCATGAAGGACCGCCTGCGTGCCACGGTGCGCGCCTTCTGGGCCATGCTGATGCCCCTCATCATCATCGGCGGCATGAAGACCGGCGTGTTCACGCCCACCGAGGCCGCCGTGGTGGCCGCGTTCTATGCGCTGGTGGTGGCGCTGTTCATCCACCGTGAGATGAAGGTGGCCGACATCTATGGCGTGCTGGTGCGGGCGGCCAAGACGACCTCCATCGTGATGTTCTTGTGCGCCGGTGCCCAGGTGGCCAGCTACATGATCACGCTGGCCGACCTGCCCAACGTGCTGACCAGCTGGCTGGGCCCGCTGGTGGAGAACCCGCGCCTGTTGATGGCCGTGATGATGATCGTGCTGGTGCTGATTGGCACGGCGCTCGACCTCACGCCCACCATCCTGATCTTCGCGCCCGTGATGCTGCCCATTGCCGTCAAGGCGGGGATCGACCCCGTGTACTTCGGACTGATGTTTGTGCTCAACGGCGCCATCGGCCTCATCACGCCGCCGGTGGGCACCGTGCTCAACGTGGTGGCCGGGGTCGGGCGCATCTCGATGCACAGCGTGATCAAGGGTGTGAACCCCTTCCTTTTTACCTACGTGCTGATCCTTGCCTTGCTGGTCGTGTTTCCCCAGATCGTGACTGCACCTGTGGTGTGGCTGCGCTGACTTGCCTGCACTCTTTTTCCCTTTCCCCCTCGCCAATGGAGACAACCATGAAAACTTTCCGCCGTACCCTGCTCACCGCCCTGTCGGTGGCTGCCATCACCTGTTCGTTCCAGGCCGTTGCCCAGGACTTCAAGCCGCGCATCATCCGGTTTGGCTATGGCCTCAACGAGGTGTCCAACCAGGGCCGCGCCACCAAGCTGTTTGCCGAAGAGGTCGAAAAAGCCTCGGGCGGCAAGATGAAAGTGCGCGCCATCGGTGCTGCGGCGCTGGGCTCGGACGTGCAGATGCAGCAGGCGCTGATCGGTGGCGCGCAGGAAATGATGGTCGGCTCCACCGCCACGCTGGTGGGCATCACCAAGGAGATGGCGATCTGGGACACGCCTTTCCTGTTCAACAACGCCAAGGAGGCTGATGTGGTGCTGGACGGCCCCGTGGGCCAGAAGGTGATGGACAAGCTGCAGGAAAAAGGCCTGGTGGGCCTGGTGTACTGGGAGAACGGTTTCCGCAACCTCACCAACAGCAAGCGCCCGGTCAACAAGCTCGAAGACATGGATGGCATCAAGCTGCGCGTGATGCAGAACAACGTGTTCCTCGACAGCTTCAAAACCCTGGGCGCCAACGCCGTGCCGCTGCCGTTCTCAGAACTCTTCACCGCGCTGGAGACCAAGACGGTGGACGGCCAGGAGAACCCGTACAACACCATCCTGTCGAGCAAGTTCTACGAGGTGCAGAAGTACCTCACGGTGACCAACCACGTCTACAGCCCCTGGATTGTGCTGGTGAGCAAGAAGTACTGGGATGGCCTGTCGAAAGCCGAGCAGAAGGTGCTGCTCGATGCCGCCAAGAAGAGCCGCGACTTCGAGCGCCAGGACACGCGTGCCGAAGCCGACAAGGCGTTGGCCGACCTCAAAGGCAAGGGTATGCAAGTGAACGAGTTGCCCGCCGCCGAAGCCAACCGCATGCGCGAAAAGCTCAGTGCCGTGAACGCCAGCATTGCGGCCAATGTGGGTGAAAGCCTGTGGAAGGACGTGCAGGGCGCAGTGGCGCAGGCACGCGCAGCGAAGTAAGCTTCCTGGGTGGGGCGCTGGCTATCGCGGCGCCTTTGCTGACCTCAAGATAAAAGGCCGAGGCCCCGAAAGGGGCCTCGGCCTTTTTTTGCATTTGCAACTGCCTGCCCGCACCGCCTTGCAGCGCGGGTCGGACGGATTACAGGGAGCCGATTTCGCCGGACGAAATCTTGCCGGTGCGCAGGGCGTCTGCGGCCTGGGCGTTCACCGCGTTGCGGTCCGCCGTGGAGGTGTAGACCAGAGCGCGCGAACCGACGGGGATGGCACCGCTGGTTTGGGGCACTGCCGAGGCTTCGGCTTGCACTTCAGCGCGGGTGCGGTTGGTTTCAAACTTCGTGGCGAACTGCGAAGCATCAACTTCGTCAGCCTGGGCACCAAACGAGGCGAAAGCAGCGACAGCGGCGATGGAGAGGAAACGTGCGGTCTTGTTCATGGTGAAACTCCAGTGAAATTCAAAAAACAGGGTTCAAGTCGTCAAATCAGAGAAGGAGAGCATTGAATCCGGTGGATTCAGCTCAGCCTTGCTCACCCGAGGGGATCTGGCCGGTGCGCACAGCTTCGGCAGCCTGGGCACGCACCGCAGCGCGGTCAGCCGTGGACTTGTAGGTCACCACACGCGAACCTGCGGGTTCGATGGAGCGGGTCTGGGCCACAGTGGCGGCTTCAGCAGCCACTTCAGCGCGGGTGCGGTTGGTTTCAAACTTCGTGG
>JADMJR010000270.1 GCA_018780365.1 Acidovorax sp.
CATGGTCACCATGACGCTGATCCAGGGCGTGATGAACACCTTCGTGGTGTTCCTGTCGCGGGTGATTGGCTACGCGGTCGATAGCTTTCTGCGCAAGAACGACGAAAACAGCTCGGGCCCCGGCATCGGTTATTACGTGACCACCATCGTGCTCGACATCCTGCTGGGCTTCGTGGCCGCCATGATCGTGGCCTGGTTCAGCCGCCAGCGCGAGTTCCGCGCCGACGCGGGTGCTGCCCAGCTCATGGGCCGCCGCCAGCCCATGATCAACGCGCTGGCCCGCCTGGGGGGCATGCACCCGGCCGAGCTGCCCAAGAGCATGGCCGCCATGGGCATTGCCGGTGGCATTGGCAAGCTGTTCAGCACCCACCCGCCCATCGAAGAGCGCATTGCCGCGCTGCAGAACGCGCAGCAGCAAGGCTGATCCGGGGTTGGGCCTCGGGCCCGTTCCAGGCCGCTGCAGGGGCTCCTGCAGCGGCCTTTCATTTTTGGGGCACGGGGCCGGCGGCCGGGTGGGAAGGCTCAAGGGCTGGCCACCTTTTGTCGATAAGCTGGTCATTCACCTGGTGATCACCCCGGCCCGCATGCCACAAGGCACGCGGGTGCATCACCGATCTTCATTTCCCACGAGAACACACCATGTCCATTTCCCACGCACGTGTTGCGGTCCGCCTGGCCCTGGCCTTTGGTGTTGTCTGTCTGGTCATGTCGCTCTCGGCCGCTGTGGGTATCTGGCGGCTGGCCGGGCTGCAGGGCATCGCCGACGACCTGGGCGGCGCATCGTCCGAACGGGCGCTATTGGCGCGCGAGCTGCACGCCATCGTGGTGCTCAGCTCCGTACGGGCCGAAACCCTGCTGGAAATCGACAACCCCGCCTACGCTGCGCGCATCGATGCCGACCGCAAGGTCACGTCGGCCCGGTCGTCCGAAGTGCGCAAGCGGCTGGACGAACTGGCGGCGGACCCGGAGTCCCAGGCTCTGTTCGATGCCATTGACAAGGCAGGCAATGGTTTTCGCACGGTGCGGGACGACCTCGTCAAACGCCGCAAGGACGGCGAGGCCCTGCCGCCCGACGCCATTGCCACGCGCCTGCGCCCGGCGGCCGACGCCTACGCCGCCTCGGTGAACAAGCTGGCCGATTTCCAGCGCCAGCGCGTCGCCGAGGCCCGAGAGGCCGCCGCCCGCAGCGAGCGCCAGGGCATCACCCTGCTGGCGGCGGGCTCCGTGGTCGGGTTGCTGTTGAGCCTGGCCTGCGCCTGGCTGCTGTCGCGCTCCATCCTGCAGCCGCTGGCCCATGCGTCCGAAGTCACCGACCGCATTGCCGAGGGCGACCTCACCTCACCGGTGCCAGCGCTGCAGGCGGGCAGCCGCGACGAACTGCAGGCCTTGCTGGCGCGCCTCGCTGGCATGCAGGCACGGCTGGCGGAACTGGTGGTGGGCATGCGCCAGGCCAGCACCTCGGTGGCCGGTGCCAGCAGCGAGATCGCGGCGGGCAACAGCGACCTGTCGGCCCGCACCGAGCACACGGCCTCCAATCTGGAAGAAATCGCCGCCAGCATGGAAGAACTGCTGGCCACCGTGCGCCACAGCGCCGACGCCGCAGCGCAGGCCAGCACCCTGGCCACCGGTGCCAGTGGCGTGGCCCAACGCGGGCGTGAGGCCGTGGACCGCGTGGTGGGCACCATGGACGGCATCGCGCTGTCGTCGCGCCGCATTGCCGACATCACCAGCGTGATCGATGGCATTGCCTTCCAGACCAACATCCTTGCGCTGAACGCCGCCGTGGAAGCGGCGCGCGCGGGTGAGCAGGGCCGGGGTTTTGCCGTGGTCGCCAGCGAGGTGCGCAGCCTGGCGCAGCGTTCCGCCACGGCGGCCAAGGAGATTGGGGGCCTCATCAGTGACAGCGTGCGGCAGGTGGACGAAGGCACCAAGCTGGTCCACGCAGCAGGCGGCACCATGGGCGAGATCGTGAGCTCGGTGCAGCAGGTGGCCACCATCATTGGCGAGATCAGCACTGCGGCACGCGAGCAGACCACGGGCCTGAGCCAGGTGGGCGAGGCGGTCTCGCAGCTCGACCAGATGACGCAGCAGAACGCCGCACTGGTCGAAGAATCGTCCGCCGCCGCGCAGGGCCTGCGGGTGCAGGCGCAGCAGTTGGCCGAACTGGTGGAGGCGTTCCGCCTGCCGGCCGGCAACGCGCTGCGGCGATAGGCTGTTTCTTTCAGCGCGCCACCACATCCACCCGCCAGCGACGGCGCGGCGCGCGCAGCGCATGGCGCTTGCGGTATTCGGTCGGCGCCATGCCGGTGTAGCGCGCAAAGATGCGCCGGAAAGCCGCCGGGTCGGCATAGCCGCACGCCACGGCGATGCTGGGCACGCTCTCCAGCGTCACCTCCAGCATCACCTTGGCGCGGTGGCAGCGCAGGCCGTGCAGGTAGTCGAGCGGTGACTGCGACAGCTCCTGCTGAAAGTGCCGCAGCAGCGTGCGAGGGCTCACCGAGGCGGCTTCGGCCAGCCGGGCCAGCGAGTAGGGCTGGTCCAAGTGGGCCTCCATCCAGGCAATGGCGCGCGCCAGCGTGCTGTCGCGGGTGGCCGGGATGTGCTGCTGTGCGTTGGCCTGCAGGGCCGCGCGGGCGCGCTGGTGGTCGGGTGCCATCACGCTCTCGCAGGCGGCGGCCAGCTCTTCGCCCAGTGCATGCCGCACCAGCGCGACGGCCAGCAGGTTCACGCTCTGCGGCAACGCGCAGCTGATCCAGGGGCCGTCGTCCGACAGGTCCTGGCCCAGGCTCAGGCCCACCGCCGGAAAGTCCCGCTCAAACCCTGCGATGTAGAACCAGGGCAGGCTGGCCTTGCGCCCGTTCAACCGTCCGCTTTGCGCTGCCAGCCATGCGCCATTGCCCACGGTGAGCAGCTTTTGCCCGGCATCGAGCGCAATGCCCAGCTGCCGCGACAGTGCACCGTGCCGGCCCGCCACCGTGCGAATGCTCGGAATGTCGGCGGCGTGGATCGACGCAATGAACAGCGCGTGGGCGGGGGCGGTGTCTGCTGCCGTGTCTTCCGCTGGGGTGTAGGCCGCCAGGGGCCCGGGCAAGGGTGGCAGGGGCAGCCCCTGGGCATCCAGCAACCGCCAGGCCATGCGCGGCGCCGTTGCACCCATGCGCAAGCCGGCCAGCAGGTTGGCGCCGCGCAGCAGGTCGATGAACTGCAGCGCGTTGCCCACGGCGGACTCAGGCAGCAGCGGAATGTCCACGCGAAAGACCGGGGGCCTGGAATCGCCCGAAGGCGAGGACAAAGATGGCGATGGCATGGCGGTATTGGCTCGTTGGATGGCCATTTTCGCTTGTCACCAAGGCCGTGCAGGCTTTTAGCATGAACGTGCTTTTCGCTCCCTGCCCCGGCCTTGCAAGCTGTCACCCACCCTACGGATCTGCCCCATGCACAAACCCCTTTCCGCTATCGCACTTGCCGCAGGCCTTGCCGCCAGCGGGCTGAGCGCCGTTTCTTCGGCCCACGCCCAGGCGCTGGATGCCGCCGGCCTGCAGGCCATTGATGCGGCCGTGAACGCCGTGGCCCCCAAGATGGTCGGCTGGCGCCGCGACATCCACGCACACCCCGAACTGTCGGGCCAGGAAGTGCGCACCGCCAAGCTGGTGGCCGAGCACTTGAAGAAACTGGGCATGGAAGTGCAGACCAACGTGGGTGGCACCGGCGTGGTGGGCACGCTGCGCGGTGGCCTGCCGGGCAAGGTGGTGGCGCTGCGTGCCGATATGGACGCGCTGCCCGTGCCCGAGAACACCGGCCTGCCCTTCGCGTCGAAGGTGAAGGCCAACTACCTGGGCAAGGAAGTGCCCGTGATGCACGCCTGCGGGCACGATGCCCACGTGGCCATGCTCATGGGGGCGGCCGAGGCGCTGGCCGGCATGAAAGCCAAGCTGCCTGGCACCATCAAGTTCATCTTCCAGCCCGCCGAAGAAGGCGCGCCGGTGGAGCCCGATGCGACCGGCAAGGTGCCCAGCTTTGGCGCCAAAGCCATGGTGGAAGAGGGTGCGATGAAGGACGTGCAGGCCATCTACGGCCTGCACATCACGGCCAACCTGCCTTCGGGCGTGGTGGGCTACCGCAGCGGACCGCTGATGGCGGGCTCCGACAGCCTGAAGATTCTGATCGAAGGCCGTGGCGGCCACGGCTCATCCCCCTGGAACGCGGTGGACCCCGTGGTGGCCGCGAGCCAGGTGGTGCTGGGTTTGCAGACGGTGGTCAGCCGCCAGCTCAATATCAGCAAGGAGCCGGCCGTCATCACCATCGGCTCCATCCAGGGCGGTACGCGCTACAACATCATTCCCGACAACGTCGAGATGATGGGCACCCTGCGCACCTTTGACGAGGAAATGCGCCAGGAAGCCTTGAAGCGCATCACCACCACGGCCGAGTCCATTGCCCTGTCGAGCGGCGCCAAGGCCAAGGTGGTGTTCGGCCCCGTGGCCTACCCGGTCACCAGCAACCCCGCCGAATTGACGGCAGCCTCGCTGCCAGCGCTCAAGCTCGCCATGGGTGGCAAGGCCATGATCATCCCCAAGGTCAGTGGCTCGGAAGACTTCTCCGAGTTCCAGAAGGTGGCGCCGGGCTTCTTTTACTTCCTGGGCGCACCGCCCAAGGGGGCGGACTTCAACAAGGCCCCGTCCAACCATTCGCCGCTGTTTGACATCGACGAAGACCAACTGCCCGTGGGGGCCCGCTCGCTGGCGGCGCTGGCCGTGGACTTTTTGCAGCGCAAGTAACGGGTGCTGCGTGGCGCCGCTCAGGCGGTGCCACGCGCTGCCCGACGGCCGATGGCCAGCCGGAACGGCAGCAGCAGCGCCACGCCCAGCAATAGCTTCACGCCCAAGTCCCCCAGCGCCCAGGTAATCCACGGGTCGTTGCTGCCGGCAAACGCGATGCTCCAGAACACACCCGTGTCCAGCAACGCTGCCAGCAAGGTGGCCACCAGCGGCGCGCGCCACCAGGTGCCGTGGCGCAGCCGGTCAAACACGGCGATGTCCAGCCATTGCGACAACAGAAACGCCGTGCCGGACGCCATGGCAATGCGCGCCGGTGCCAGCACCAGCGATGCGGCCACTGCCACGGCAAAACCCACCCAGGCCACACGGCGCGCCTGCTGCGGGCCGTGCGTGCGGTTGACCAGTTCGCTGACCAGGAAGGCCGCCGGGTAGGTGATGGCTCCCCAGGTCAGCCAGTCGTTGAGGGGGAACTGCACCAGGATGTTGGAGGCCAGCACCACCGCTGCCATGGCCAGCGCAGCGGCAGCGAACTGCGTGCGGGTGGGGAGCGTCAGCACAGCCGCCATGCGCCCGTCGCCTCAGCCCGTGCCCAGCAGGGCGCGGGCGACGGCTTCGCCCACCTTGATGCCATCCACCCCGGCCGACAAAATGCCGCCCGCATAGCTGGCCCCTTCGCCCGCCGGGTACAGCCCCGCCGTATTCAGGCTCTGCAGGTTCTCGCCGCGCCCGATCTTGAGCGGCGACGAGGTGCGTGTTTCCACGCCGGTCAGCACCGCGTCGTGCATGTCGAAGCCCTTGATCTTGCGGCCAAAGGCCGGCAGCGCTTCGCGCAGCGCTGCGATGGCGTAGCCGGGCAGGGCGGCATGCAGGTCGCCCAGGGCCACACCGGGCTTGTAGGACGGTTCCACATCACCGAGCTGTGTGGAGGGTTTGCCCTTGATGAAGTCACCCACCAGCTGGCCCGGCGCGCTGTAGTCGCGCCCACCCAGCACAAAGGCGTTGGATTCGAGCTGGCGCTGCAGCACGATGCCCGCGAGCGGATGGAACAGCCCCGCCGGTTGTGCCTCGGCGCCATGGGTGTGGCCCAGGTGGGCTTCAAAAGCCGCTGCGTCGGTGGGGTAGTCGCTCGGGTCGATGCCCACCACCATGCCTGCATTGGCGTTGCGCTCGTTGCGCGAATACTGGCTCATGCCGTTGGTGACCACGCGGTTCGGCTCGCTGGTGGCCGCCACCACGGTGCCGCCTGGGCACATGCAAAAGCTGTACACCGCGCGGCCATTTTGCGCATGGTGCACCAGCTTGTAGTCGGCCGCGCCCAGCAGCGGGTGGCCCGCGTGGCGGCCCCAGCGGGCGCGGTCGATGATGCCCTGCGGGTGTTCGACGCGAAAGCCGATGGAGAACGGCTTGGCTTCCATGGCCACGCCCCGGTCGTACAACATCGCAAACGTGTCGCGCGAGCTGTGGCCCAGGGCCATCACCACATGGTCGGCCCGCAGCTCGGTGGTCTCGCCCGTGGCCTGGTTCAGCACCTTCAGGCCACGCAGGTGGCGACCACTGCCCGATCCATCGCCCGTGCCTTCCACGATCACATCCGTCACGCGCTGCTCGAAGCGGATCTCGCCGCCCAGCGCAATGATCTGCTCGCGCAGGTTCTCCACCACCTTCACCAGCTTGAAGGTGCCGATGTGCGGGTGCGCCACGTAGAGGATCTCTTCGGGCGCGCCGGCTTTGACGAACTCGTTCATCACCTTGCGGCCCAGGTGGCGCGGGTCCTTGATCTGGCTGTAGAGCTTGCCGTCGCTGAACGTGCCAGCGCCGCCTTCGCCAAACTGCACATTGCTCTCGGCATGCAGCTCGCGCTTGCGCCACA
Organism: Acidovorax sp.; assembly: GCA_018780365.1. GTDB lineage: Bacteria > Pseudomonadota > Gammaproteobacteria > Burkholderiales > Burkholderiaceae_C > Acidovorax. The sequence continues at coordinate 6,649 of JADMJR010000270.1, forward strand.
GGCCCCAGGTGTCCTTGGTGCGCTCGCGCACCGGCTTGCCGCGCTCCAGCACGATGGGCTTGAAGCCCATCTGCGCCAGCACCAGCGCCGCAAAAATGCCGCAGGGGCCAAAGCCCACCACCACGGGGCGCAGGGGCAGGTCGGCCGGGGCCTGGCCCACCGGGTGCCAGGCCATGTCGGGCGTGGGCTGGATGTGCGGGTTGCCCGCGAACTGGGCCAGGAGGGCGGCCTCGCGCTCGCGTGCCGGATCGGCCAGGGTGATGTCGATGATGTACACCGCCAGCAGGTCCACCTTGCGCGCATCGAAGCTGCGCTTGAAAACATGCAGGTGGGCGATGTCACCCGGGGCCAGGCCCAGCAACTGGGTGGCAGCGGCGCGCAGCAACGCGCCAGGGTCTTCGGCGGCCGTGAAGGGCAGCCGGATTTCGGAGAGTCGGATCATGGTCTTGCGGGCCCGTGTCGATCGGGCGGCGTGCAACGTGGTGGGGCCGTGATTTTACCGACCTGGTGCTGGTGGGCCACGCCGACAAAAAAAGCCCGCCATGTGGCGGGCCCGGAGGGATGGTGGCTACTAAAGTCGGTTGCTATAAATAATATAGCTATAAGCGCTTGATGGTTGCGCGCTGGCGGCCATTTTGGCTTGCATTTTCTGCCCTCAGGCAGGCAGAAAGCCTTCCACCGACAGATAACGCTCGCCCGTGTCGTAGTTGAAGCCCAGCACCTTGGCGCCCGCAGGCAGCTCGGGCAGCTTCTGTGCAATGGCCGCCAGCGTAGCGCCCGACGAGATGCCCACCAGAATGCCTTCTTCGCGCGCCGAGCGGCGCGCGTATTCGCGGGCCGGTTCGGCATCGACCTGGATCACACCGTCGAGCAGGCTGGTGTCGAGGTTCTTGGGGATGAAGCCCGCGCCAATGCCCTGGATGGGGTGGGGCGATGGTGCGCCACCCGAGATCACCGGCGAGGCCGTGGGCTCCACCGCAAACACCTTGAGCTGGGGGAACTTGGCTTTGAGCACCCGCGCCACGCCCGTGATGTGGCCACCCGTGCCCACCCCCGTGATCAGCACATCAATGCCGTCGGGGAAATCTGCCAGGATCTCCTGCGCCGTGGTGCGCACGTGCACGTCGATGTTGGCGGGGTTCTCGAACTGCTGCGGAATCCACGAGCCCGGCGTCTGCGCCTGCAACTCCTGCGCGCGGGCGATGGCGCCCTTCATGCCCTTTTCGCGCGGCGTCAGGTCGAACTGCGCACCATAGGCCAGCATCAGGCGGCGGCGCTCGATGCTCATGCTGTCGGGCATCACCAGGATGAGCTTGTAACCCTTGACGGCCGCCACCAGCGCCAGGCCGATGCCGGTGTTGCCCGAGGTGGGCTCGATGATGGTGCCGCCAGGCTGCAGGGCGCCAGACTTCTCGGCGTCTTCCACCATCGACAGCGCAATGCGGTCCTTGATCGAGCCGCCGGGGTTGCTGCGCTCGGACTTCACCCACACGTTGGCCGCTGGGCCAAACAGGCGGTTGATGCGCACGTGGGGCGTGTTGCCGATGGTCTGCAGAATGTTGTCAACTTTCATGGCGTCTCCTGTGAAGTGCAAAGGGGAGGGGGGTGACATGCATTCTGAACCAGTTGTTCTATGGCTCTGGCCATATGGATATATATGGATATATATGGATATAGCGGATTCAGCCAGAGCAAAGCGCCAGACCTTGACCCGGTGTTTCAAGGCGCGGGCTGGATCTCCACCTGCATCGCACGCTCCACGGCCGTGATCTGCACCTGCACCGGCAGCCCCAGCGCAATCGTCTGCGCGTTGGTGGCCGTGTGCTGCGTCACCTCGGTGCAGGTGTAGCGCGCGGCCCGCCCGCTGCGCCACACCGCCAGGGCCAGCGGCAGCATCCACTGGTCGGCCAGGTGCGGGCCCAAGGCGCCCGTGCTGCGCTGGTAGGCGCGTAGCTCGTCCACCAGCCGTTTGGCGACCTGCTCGGCCGATACACTGCGCTCGCCCAGCTGGCAGAACACTTCGGTGATGTGCGCGTGTTCCAGCGTAGCGATCAGCGCATTGCCGGGCCCTTCGTTTTGGCGCGTGGGTGGCTGGCGCAGTTGGCCGGCCTCGAACGTCCAGCCCAAACGTTGGCCCAGGGCCTCCAGCTCCCGCGTCGCAATGTTGCGCGCGAGGCCGGGCACCAGCGCCTCGCCCCAGGCGTTGTGCAGCGGGCCACGCTCCAGCAGGTCCATGGGCGCCAGCGCTTGTGTGGCGGGCGTGATACGCGCCACCAGCTCGCCGCCGCCCGCGGGGTAGAAGCCGCGCCGCTGCAATTGCAAGTCCAGCCCCACGCCCAGCCGCCGCACCAGCGGCGCAAACGCCCGCTCCAGAAAATCAAACGGCGGCGCCATCGGGTTGTGCGTGCCGCCCGAGAGCTGCACCTGGCTTTCGCCGTCGGCCAGCATCAGCGCGGGCAACACGGTCTGCAGCACCAGCAGGCAGCTGCCTGCCGTGGCGATCTGAAAGTGATAGTCGCCCGCGCGCACCGCGCTGGGCGTGAACCACAGCGTTTGTGATCCCAGCTCGGCGCCCTCTGCTTGCCCGCCACACACAGCCACGGCCGCCTGCACACAGGCCAGGTGCTGGCGCATCAGCCCCGGCTTGGGTCGCCCCGCGCGGATGCGCGTGATGTGCAGTGGCCGGCCGGTAACCATGGAGAGGGCCAGGCCAGTGCGCAGGATCTGGCCGCCGCCTTCGCCGGTGGAGCCGTCGAGGGTGAGATGGTGCAGCTCCTGCACTACCTGCGCGCGCATGTGTGGCTCCACAGGGTAGGAGGCGGAGTGCAGTGTTTCTGGTTCTTCTTTTTGCATAAAAAATGGCTCTTGCGCCTGATGATCAAACGCTGATAGCTATCAAAAATATAGTATTCGCCACGCCCTCGGAAGCTGGCGCGGCCCCAGCGAGAGACGCCAAGCAAGGGCCGCCCCGCAGCGAGGGCGTCGTTCCCCTCTGGGGGAAGCCGCGCAGCGGCTCAGGGGGCTACCCTTTGACGCACACCACCTGCTTGAGCGTGTAAACCACCTCCACCAGGTCTTCCTGTGCCGCCATCACCGCGTCGATGTTCTTGTACGCCATCGGGATCTCGTCGATCACGTCGGCATCCTTGCGGCATTCCACGCCCTCGGTGGCGGCAATCTGGTCGGCTACGGTGTACATCTTCTTGGCCTTGGTACGGCTCATGGTGCGGCCCGCGCCGTGGCTGCAGCTGTTGAAGCTCTCGGGGTTGCCTTTTCCGCGCACGATGAAGCTCTTGGCCCCCATGCTCCCCGGGATGATCCCCAGCTTGCCCTGCTCGGCACTCACCGCACCCTTGCGGGTCACGAACACGTCCTGCCCGAAGTGTGTTTCGCGCTGCACGTAGTTGTGGTGGCAGTTCACCGCTTCCACGTGCGTCTCGAAGGGCTTGGTGATCACCTTGCGCAGCGCGGCAATCACGCGGCCCATCATCACCTCGCGGTTGGCGGCGGCAAACTTCTGCGCCCACCCCACGGCCTTCACGTAGTCGCCGAAGTACTGCGCGCCTTCCTCGAAGTACGCCAGATCCTTATCGGGCAGGTTGCGCTGGTTCATCTCGGCGTCCTTCTTGGCCAGCTCGATGAAGTGGGTGCCGATGGCGTTCCCCACCCCGCGCGAGCCCGAGTGCAGCATCACCCACACGGACTGGTGTTCGTCCAGGCAGATCTCGATGAAGTGGTTCCCCGTTCCCAGCGTTCCCAGGTGCTTGTAGTTGTTGGTGTTCTTGATGCGCGGGTGCGCCTCGCAAATCTCGTCGAACTCATCCACCAGGGCTGCCCAGGCGCGGTCGGTTTCGGCGGGCGGCGTATCCCAGCTTCCCTTGTCGCGGCCAAAGCGCTTGGGCGTCATCCCCACCGGCACGGCGCGCTCGATGGCAGCGCGCACGCCAGACAGGTTGTCGGGCAGGTCGCTGGCCGTCAGCGTGGTCTTGCACGCCATCATTCCGCACCCCAGGTCCACCCCCACCGCAGCAGGAATGATGGCCTTGAGGGTGGGCACCACCGAGCCGATGGTCGCGCCGATCCCCAGGTGCACGTCGGGCATCACCGCCACGTGCTTGAACACGATGGGCAGGCGCGCGATGTTGCGCAGTTGGTTCCGGGCTTCTTCTTCCACGGGCACGCCGTGGGTCCACATCTTCACGGGCACGCCGTTTTCGACTTCGTATTGTTCGTAGTTGTTCATGGTGTTCTTTCGTCTTGTTTGTTCTGTTCGTCTTTGCCCGTTCTCGGCACTGTGCCACGGGCTTCGGAGGGGGCACGGCCTTGCGGCCTGCGGCGTCCATCCGCCGCACGGAAGACCGGTTTCAACGCATCTTCACCAGGCCGTTCAGCACCTGGTCCAGGCCGCCAAACACCGAGATCTTGTCGATGCGCTCGGCTACCCGTTCCAGCGTCTCCAGCTCCTTCATGCGCAGGGCGACGGGGTTGTCCTCCATCACCTTGGCGGTGTTGAGCAGCGAGCGCGTGGCCGCGGTTTCCTCGCGGCGGCGGATCACGTTGGCCTCGGCTTGCTTCTGGGCCTGCACCACCTGGGTCAGGATGGTTTTCATCTCGCCAGGCAGCACGATGTCCTTCACACCCACGCTCTCCAGCTGCATGCCGTAGGGCGACAGCTTGGCGGCCATGTGCGCGGTCACCACCTCGTCGATCACCGTCTTGTTCTCCAACAGCTCATCGAGCGTGCGGGTGCCCACGGCGGCGCGCAGCGCAAACTGCAGTTCGCGGTACAGGTGGTCTGCAGGCTTTTGCAACTGGGCAAAGGCTCGCAGCACATCGGTGTAGCGGTAAGTGGCGCACAGGTTCAGGCGCAGGCCCACCTTGTCGCGGGTCATGATGTCCTGGCCCGACACCTCCACGGCTTGCAGGCGCAGGTCCACCAGCTCCACAGCGACAGTGCGGCCGTATTTCCAGAAGGCGTAGGTGCCAGCGGTCAGCAGGCGCTCCACCTTGCCGTCCACCGTCAACAGCGCGCACTGGCCTTCGGGCACCTGTACCTGCAGCACGCCGGTCAATCCGGTCACGCTGCGCTGGCGCAGTTGGGTTTGCGTCAATCGCGCCACCAGTGCGGCGGGCAGTTCAGCGCCTGCCTGCAGGTCCACCACCTGCACGCTCACCTCCACCAAACCTTGCCAGTACAGGCGGCGGGTGCCGGGGGGCAGGATCTCGACCAGCACGCCGTTTTCGCTGCGCAGGCCCACTTCGGTTTCCGACAGGTTCACTTGCACAAACTCGGCCGCTACCACGGTGGGTTCCTGCGCCATCAGGTACTCGGCCAGGCTGTGGGTGAAGGCGGGTTGTTCGAGGGCGAAAGTCTCCACGCACAACTGGTCTGTGCCCGCAAACAGCCAGTAGGTGCCGCTGCGCAGCACGCGGTCAAAGCTGCCATTGCGCAGCAGCAGGGCGCGTTCGTTCTTCTTGACGGTGGTGCGTTGGAATAGCTTCATCATTTTTCTTCTCCTAGTTCGTTCTTTCGTTGTCGCTACGTTTTCGTCGTCATTGCAATCAGGGTGCCGTTACAGCGATGGCGGGGTGCCAGCGGGCGCAGCCAGGGCCCTGCAGTGCGCCGTGGTTGCTGCCCTGCAAGCAGGGCGGCAGCGTGGCTGGCTGCGGGCGCGGGCTGTGCCGGGTGCTGGCACAAACCGCCACCGGCTGACGGGGTCTTGCCTTGCGGTTGCGTCCAAAAGAGGCGCAACCCTGGGACAACTCCCCGCGTTTGGCGGGTGGTCTTTCGACCGGTACTTCCAAGTGCTGGCCTTGCGGCCATGGGCAGGAATCGAACCTGCGACAACCCCTTTCGGGGGGCTCTACCAGACTGAGCTACCAGTGGTGGCAAGCCGGGAGTCGAACCCGGCACGTCCTCTTGCGAGGCGTCACCCGACCTTGCCGTTACCCAGCGTTTGCGGTGTGCGGCATGCGGGGAATCGACAAGGCCTTGATAGCCCGGATTCCCTGCACCGGCGGGGCGAACGTTGGTCCTAACCCCGGCCTGTGAGCGGTCACCGCTTGTGCTGGATGTCTTCCTTATTGCCAGATGTGTGCCAGTCAGTGTGTTGTGAGTAAAAAATTTTTAAGCTGTTGATTTGTATGGAAAAATTCTCGAAGGCATTGGATGGGTTTTGTTTGCATATTTGAATTAACTAGAATGAAAGCTAGTTAAATAGACAAATTGAATGCGCAAACACAAGGTCGTGATCGGTTTCCTGGGCACCCAGCTCGACTCCGGCAAGGGCGCTGGCCGGTGGGAGAAATGGCGCCCCACGGTGTCGCTGGTGCAGCATGAAGACGTGGTGATCGAGCGGCTGGAGCTGCTGTACACCCCGCCGCACCGCGAGCTGGCCCAGCAGGTGCGCGCGGACATGGCCACCGCTTCGCCCGAGACCACGGTGAACCTGGTGCCGCTGCCCATTGCCGACCCGTGGGACTTCGGCGAGGTCTATGCCCAGCTGTACGACTGGACGCAGGTCTACCGCTTTGACACCGAGCGCGAGGAGTACTGGACGCACATCACCACCGGCACGCACGTCGCGCAGATCTGCCTGTTCCTGCTGGTGGAGTCGCGCCGCATTCCGGGTGTGCTGGTGCAGACCTCTCCGTCGAAGCGCCAGCAGATGGGCGATCCGGGCAGCTACACGCTGATCGACCTGGACCTCTCGCGCTACGACGTGATCGCGCAGCGCTTTGGCGCGGAGCAGCAGGATGCGGTGCAGTTCCTCAAAAGCGGCATTGCCACGCGCAATGCGCGCTTCAACGCGCTGATCGACGAGGTGGAGCGGGTGGCGGTGCGCTCGCGCGCGCCCATCCTGTTCACCGGGCCCACGGGCGCAGGCAAGTCGCACCTGGCGCGGCGCATGTATGAGCTGAAAAAATCCCGTCACCAGGTCGAGGGCGAATTTGTGGAAGTGAACTGCGCCACGCTGCATGGCGACGGCGCGGCGTCCACGCTGTTCGGCCACAAGAAAGGCGCCTTCACCGGCGCGGTGGCCGACCGTGCGGGCCTGCTGCGCACGGCGCACAAGGGCGTGTTGTTCCTCGACGAGATTGGCGAACTGGGCCTGGACGAGCAGGCCATGCTGCTCAAGGCGGTGGAGGAAAAACGCTTCTACCCCCTGGGCAGCGACCGCGAAGTGGAGAGCGACTTTCAGTTGGTGGCTGGCACCAACCGCGACCTGCGCACCGAGGTGGCGGCGGGGCGCTTTCGTGAGGATCTGTTTGCGCGTATCAACCTCTGGAGCTATGTGCTGCCTGGCCTGGCGCAGCGGCCCGAGGACATTGAGCCCAACGTGGAGCACCTGCTGGTGCGTGCGGGCACGGAACTGGGACGCAGCGTGCGCTTTTCCAACGAAGCGCGCGCCGCCTACCTGCGCTATGCCCAGTCGCCCGAGGCGCTGTGGACCGGCAACTTCCGCGACCTCTCGGCCAGCGTGACACGCCTGGCCACACTGGCCGACAGCGGCCGCATTGGCCTGCCCCTGGTCGAGGCCGAAATGGCCCGACTGCGCTGGTTGTGGCAGCCCGCCAGCGACGCGCGCAACGGTTTGGCGTCCCCGCACGGCGCACTGGGTCGCGACGATCTTGCGGCCCTGCTGGGCGAAGAAAGGGTGGAAGCCATGGACCTGTTCGACCAGCTGCAACTGGCGGCCGTGCTGCAGGTGTGCCGCAAGGCCCGCACCCTGTCCGACGCGGGGCGCCTGCTGTTCCAGGCCTCGCGCACGCAGCGCACGGTGGTCAATGATGCGGACCGTCTGCGCAAGTATCTGGCGCGTTTTGGACTGGATTGGGATCGGGCGTCAGGCGCTGGGCGATAATCCACCCCGTGAAGCGCGCCAGACCGCCGCTGGTGCAATCTGGGAAACCAGGCACTGGAGGAACGTCCGGACTGCACAGGACAGCGTAGCAGCTAACGGCTGCCCACCGTGAGGTGAGGATCAGAGCAACAGAGACGAGTCCCGGGGGAGTGCCGCAAGGCAAACCACCGGGGGTGAAACGGGCAATCTCTACGCGCAGCAATACCAAGTAGGCCAACGTTGATGTGGTTCCGCAGAGTTGGCGGGTAGGTAGCACCGAGCCGTGGTGGCGACACCCGGCCCAGATTAATGGCGGTCACGCTGCGGGAGCCCGCAAGGGTTTCCGCAGTGCACAGAATCCGGCTTATCGGCGTGCTTCACACTTTATTTCTGTTCCGCGCTGGAACGCGGGGGCGGTGCCCGCCCTGGGCGCCGCTTTCAACCATTCATTCAGCTTTTGGCGCAGTGCGGCGCATGCCCCTGTTCCAGCTCGGTGGCGCGTTTCACCGTCTCGGGGTGGCTGCTGAGCAGTGACCAGACGGGGTGGGATTCGGCTTCCTTGCCCAGCTTGCGCTTGCGCGCGGCATCGGGCGCACTGGCGGCCGACTGAGGCATGGGGGCATCGGCGGAGTCTTTGCCTGGCTCTTTTTTGTTGTTGCTGCTGTCCTTGTTCTCCTCGTTTTTCTCATCACGCGCAATCGCCAGCAGCAACTGGCCCATCGGCGCCGTGGGCAGGGCCGCCCGGGTCATGACGGCGATGGCGTAGCAGTCGGCCTCGCGCTCGTGGCTGCGGCTGTAGGCCAGGCCTGTCAGCACCGAGGCGCCGGTGGAGACGATGCCGGACACATCGCCCAGCGCCAGCCCCAGGCCCATGTTGAGCACGCCCTGTTGCACCACCATGCGGGTGGTGTGGCGTTGCACCACATGGCCGATTTCGTGGGCCAGCACGCCCACCAGCGCGTTGTCGTCCAGGCCCTTGTCGGCGGCGGCTTTCACGATGCCGTCGGTCATCACGATCTTGCCGCCGGGCAGGGCAAACGCATTGGCGCCCATGCCGGAGCGGAACTCCAGCGTCAGCGGGGGGCGGTAGCTGGGGTAGCGCAGCAGGCCGGGGGGCGCCTGTTGTGCCAGGGCGTCGAAGCGGGCGCGCAATTGGGCCTGCCGCTCGGGGGGGAGCTTGCTGGGCTTGAGCGTGCCATCGTCCATCTGGCGCAGCACGTTCTCGGCCACGCTGGTTTCCCAGCCGATGGGCACAAACCGCGTGAGCTGTGTGGCCGCCCACGGTGTGCCATAGCGGTAAAACAGCGTGAGGCCGATGACGGCGGCGGCCGTCACACCCAGCAGCACGGGCCAGCGGGTCTGCATGCGCTGGGCCAGGCTGGGGCGCTCACCTGCAGCGGCCAGCGCGGCGCGCCATTCGGCCACGGCGTCGATCTCGACACTGCCGTGGTCCCGCAGGTCCACGACCACCCGGGGCTGGGGTTTGCGTTCGTTCCAGGCCTCGGGCCAGCCCACGTGTTTCCAGGTGAATACGGTGGGCTCGGCGCCCGGTTGCGAGAGCGGGTGCAGCACCAGTGAGGGGCCCTGCGGCGTGGGCCGCAGGCTCACCACCACGTGCCGGGCCTTGCTGCTGTGGCCATCGAACCAGCGCCCGGGGACCAGGGCTGGGTGCTCATCAGGTGCCGACATGGTCAGCCGATAAGGTCCAAACCGGCCGCATCAGCCAGCGCGTCGCCCAGCGCACCTTGCTGCTGGCGCACCATGGCGCCGGCCACTTGTTCGACGCCGCCCTTAACATGCAGGGTGACGGATTCGACCTTCATGCGGTATTCGCTCACCCGCGCAAACGGGCGGTACAGCCCCAGCGTGAGCAGGGTGAACAGCATGTTCTTGATGCGCAGCCCCACGTAGCGGCCGCTTTGGAGGTGGCACTTGAAGCGCGCCACATGGCTCACGCCGATGTTGCTCCACATGAGCTGGAACATGCGCGCCTCGCGGTACGCCCGGGCGGGGGCCGATGCCAGGATCAGCAGGAAGATGCCCGCAATGATGGACACGATGATCACCACAAACATCCACAGGCCCAGGCGGTCGCTCTGGCCGGCTAGCAGCGCGATGGAGCTGCCGGCCAGCACGCCGATGAGGACCGAGATACCCACCACACACAGGATGAACACCGCCACCGTGGCCAGCCACACCTTGACGAAGTCCATGTACACCGGCTTCCAGCGGCCGCGTTCGGCGCCCACCTGGGCCTTGAGCACCAGGAGGCTCTTGAAGTTGTATTCGAGGCGGATGAAACACAACACGGTCAGCACCAGACCCAGCAGCAGCAAGCCGCCCATGGCGGGGGTGAAGCGCGGCATGGATGGCTTGGCGATTTCATCTTCGGCGGCCTGCAGCGCGTCGGCCAGCTCGGGAGACAGCATCTGCATGCCAAAAAACACGCCAAACCACACCAGCGCCAGCGCAAACACGGGCCAGCTGGCGATGTAGA
>JADMJR010000206.1 GCA_018780365.1 Acidovorax sp.
GCAGGAGAACTGCCCGCACATCCACATCGAAAAAACAGGGCGCGGGCGCTTTCGGTTGTGTGTGCTGCGCCCCGTGGTACGGGAAGAAGCCTGAGAGGCCCAGCCTCAGCGCACCAGGCCCGGCACCACCGGCAGGCCCAGGCTGCGCATCAGCTTGGTCCATTCGGGCTGCGTGAGGTGCGGCTGCACTTGCGCCAGCACCGCTGCCAGCACAGGGGCAGGCGCATGCTGCTTCATGTCCGACAGCATGGCCGTGCGCTCGGCGGGTGACATGTAGGGCACCATCCAGCGGGCCACCACCATCATTTCGTGCGGCGGGATCGAGGCCACCAGCGCGTCGTGCACGCCCGCCAGTTCCGCGTCGGTGTAGCACTGCCAGAGCACGCGGTTGTGCGCGGTCTCTTCCTCGTGCATGTGCTCGAAGTTGTGCGCCACAAACAGTGCCGGCTGGCGGTACAGGGCCAGGGTGGCGGCCGGACGTGCGGGGTTGGCACAGGCCATCAGGTGGTTCACGCCGTCTGCCAGGGCCGCGATGGCCTGTTCGTGCTCCACATGTTCACCGGCAATGCTCTGGCTGGATCCGGGCTGACGCGCCTCCATGGCGGCGTGCACGAACTGGTTCTCGTGGTGCAGGTGCGCGCGACACAGGTCCAGCAGCTGCATCACGCGGTCGCAGGTGTGGGCAAACTCCAGGTCGTCCTCCACATCCATGCGGCCCAGGCCCAGCAGCGTGTCGGCCATGAAGGCGCGCAGCGCCTTGTGGATGCTGGCATACATGTCCATGCGGGGGGCGGCGGGCTGGGCTTGGGTCAGTGCAGCAATTTCGCGGGAATCAATCTTCATGTGCTTCTTTCATGGCCTCGTGGGGCCTCTCGACACCCTGTTTTTGGGGGTGCCGGGCCGGGTGCACCATGCACCCGCTTCCATGAAAAGAAGTCTAGGAACGCGCGGCAGTTTTGCCTGTTAAAAACTCCTTAAGCAGACCTTCTACGAACCTTAAATAATGCCTTCAGCGCCACAAATGTGAATTCCTTCACACCCGCGCACGCAGCAGGTCCACCGCCTTCTCCGCAATCATCACCGTGGGCGCATTGGTGTTGCCGCTCACGATGCGCGGCATGATGGACGCGTCCACCACACGCAGGCCCGCGAGGCCATGCACACGCAGTTCGGCATCCACCACATCCAGCGGCCCAGGCCCCATGCGGCAGGTGCCCACGGGGTGGTAGATGGTGTCGGCGTACTGGCGGATGAACTGCTCGATCTCGGCATCGGTGCGTGCGTTGGCCGAGGCCGCCAGCTCCTTGGCGCCGAACTTCGCCAGCGCAGGCTGCGCGAGGATAGCGCGCGTGCGCTGGAAGCCGCGCACCATGCGCAACATGTCGTCCGGGTCGGCCAGGAAGTTCGGGTCCACCAGCGGCAAGGCCATGGGGTCGCTGCTGGCCAGCGACACCGTGCCCCGGCTCTTGGGCTGCAGCAGGCACACATGGGCCGAGTAGCCATGGCCGAACACGGTCTTGCGACCGTGGTCCACCAGCTTGCCGATCACAAAGTGCAGCTGCAGGTCCGGCACAGGCTCGGACGGATCGCTCTTGAGGAAGCCCCCCGCCTCGGCGAAGTTGGTGGTCAACATGCCGGTGCGGTGTTTGCGCCATTCAAAGATGCCGCGCACGGTCTGCGCCATGCCCGAGAGCGAAAGGCCAAACAGGTCCTTGAGCTCAGGCGCGTCCAGCACCTGCACCACATCGGGGTGGTCGTGCAAATGCTGGCCCACGCCCGGCAGGTCGTGCAGCACCGGGATGCCGTGCTGCTGCAGCTGCGCGCCCGGCCCCACGCCGGACAGCATCAGCAGCTGCGGCGACAGCAACGCGCCCGCGCTCAGCAGCACCTCGCGGCTCGCCTTCACCTGGTGCAGCGTGCCACCCTGGCGGTACTCCGCGCCCACGGCACGTTGGCCATCGAACAGGATGCGCGTGGCCTGCGCCCCGGTGATGACCTGCAGATTGGGGCGCGCAAGGTGCGGTGTGAGGTAGCCCTTGGCCGCGCTGTGCCGCTCGCCGTTCTTGTGTGTGACCTGGTACAGACCCACGCCTTCCTGCGTGGCACCGTTGAAATCGGGGTTGTGGGGATACCCGGCCTGCACGCCCGCTTCGGTGAAGTGGTGGCTGAAGCGGTTGGTCGAGCGCAAGTCGGCCACGTTGAAAGGGCCGCCCTGGCCGTGCCAGGCATCGGCGCCTCGCTCGTTGTGCTCTGCGCGCAGAAAGTAGGGTTTCACATCCTCCCAACCCCAGCCCGGGTTGCCCTGGGCAGCCCAGTGGTCGTAGTCAGCATGCTGCCCCCGGATGTAGACCATGGCGTTGATGGAGCTGGAACCGCCCAGCACCTTGCCCCGTGGCTGGTAGCCGCGCCGGTGGTTGAGCGCTGCCTGCGGCGTGGTGTTGAATCCCCAGCCGTTGAGTTCGAACTTGGCCATCACGGCCAGCCCGGCGGGGCAATGGATCAGCACGCTGTTGTCGGCGGGGCCCGCTTCGAGCAGGCAGACCCGCACGGAAGGGTCCTCGGTGAGCCGACCGGCCAGTACGGAGCCTGCGGAACCGCCGCCGACGACGATGTAATCGAACATGTTGTGTGTCTCCTCCGCCATGCTGTGCAGCGGCTTGTGGGTCTAGGGTTGACGCACGATAACCGAACGGTCGTGCGATTCGCTTTACCATCTTGCCCATCCGTTTCACTTTGAAGAGGGCTCTCTATATGACGATTCAGACCGTAGGCATCATCGGCGCAGGCACCATGGGCAACGGCATTGCACAGGCCTGTGCGGTGTCGGGCATCAACGTGGTGATGGTTGATATCTCGGATGCTGCAGTGCAAAAAGGCCTGGCCACCGTGGCCGGCAGCCTGGACCGCCTGATCAAGAAGGAAAAAATCACCGAGGCCGACAAAGCCGCCGCGCTGGGCCGCATCAAGACCTCCACCAGCTATGACGACCTGAAGGCCGCGCAGCTCGTGATCGAGGCCGCCACCGAGAACTACGAGCTCAAGCTCAAGATCTTGAAGCAGGTGGACGCCATCGTGGCGCCCGAGGTGCTGATCGCCTCGAACACCTCGTCCATCTCCATCACCAAGCTGGCCGCAGCCACCAGCCGCGCCGACCGCTTCATCGGCATGCACTTCTTCAACCCCGTGCCCATGATGGCGCTGGT
>JADMJR010000112.1 GCA_018780365.1 Acidovorax sp.
TGCGCCACCTGGGCTGGCGCGGGCCCATCCTGCTGCTCGAAGGCGTGTTCGAGCCCCGCGACCTGGAGCTGTGCTCGCGCCTGGGCCTGTGGCATGCCGTGCACTGCGACGAGCAGATCGACATGCTGGCCGCCCACAAGACCCAGGTGCCACACCGCGTGTTCCTCAAGATGAATTCGGGCATGAACCGCCTGGGTTTCACGCCCCAGCGCTACCGCACCGCCTGGGCCCGGCTCAATGCGCTGCCGCAGGTGGACGAGATTTCGTTCATGACCCACTTCAGTGACGCGGATGGCCCACGTGGCATCGCGCACCAGATGGCCGCATTCAACACCGCCGCACAAGACCTGCCTGGCGAGCGCACGCTCAGCAACAGTGCCGCCACGCTGCGCCACGCAGCCGATGCCGGGGTGCGTGCCGACTGGGTGCGTGCCGGCATCGTGGTGTATGGCAGTGCGCCCGATTTCCCTGAGAACGACGCCCGCCACTGGGGGTTGCAGCCCACCATGACCCTGGCCACGCGCCTCATCGGCGTGCAGCAGCTGCAGGCCGGCGATACGGTGGGCTACGGCTCGCGTTTCACGGCGGACGGCCCGCTCACCATCGGCATCGCCGCCTGTGGGTATGCCGACGGCTACCCGCGCCATTGCGACACCGGCACCCCGGTGCTGGTGAACGGCGTGCGCACGCGCCTGGTGGGGCGGGTGAGCATGGACATGGTGACGGTGGACCTCACACCCCTGCAGCAGGCCGGGGTGGTGGCAGGTTTTGGCAGCGAGGTCACGCTGTGGGGCCGGGCCCACAACGGCGTCGTGCTGCCCATCGACGAGGTGGCGCAGGCTGCGGGCACTGTGGGCTATGAATTGATGTGTGCGCTGGCCCAGCGTGTGCCGGTGGTGGTGGACGGCGTGGCCTGAAGCCCACGCCTGCTGCCCCTGCGGTTCGCGCAGAAGTTCACGCTGCGGGGGGCGGGCTGCGCGAGGGGTGGCCTGAAACTGGTGTGAAATGGCGCCTGAAGTGGCGCCGTCTATTTGCCACTTTGCGCACCGCACTCATCCCATGGCCACACCCCGCAGCAACCCCTCCAGCCCCAAGAAAAAAGGCAGTTCCACCTGGCGCTCGGTGCGCATGCCGCACCACGGCGCGGTGGCGCGCAGCCTGCAGCAGCGCTACAGCCTGCGCTGGCATGGGCTGCTGATTGGCAGCTTCACGCTGCTGCTGATGTGGGGCACCTCACATGCGCAGATGCTGCTGGGCGTGGATTCGCTGGCGCTGCGTTATTTGGTCACGCTGTCGGTGGGCTACCTGGGGTATCTGCTGGTGCTGCGCACCTGGGCGGCACGGCTGGTGCGGCAGGACCGCGACGCAGGCGATGGCAGCCTGGAGGTGCCCGATGTGTCCTGGCCTGGCAATGGGTCGTCCGGCGGTGGCAGTGGCCAGGTGCCGTTGCCACGCACGGGGGGCGGTGATTTTGGCGGTGGCGGGGCGTCGGGTGACTTGGGGGGCGGGTGGACGCAGGGCCTATCCAGCGGGGGCTCCAGCAGCGATTCCAGCGCACTGGGCGACCTGGCCAGCGGCGCGGCCGACGCCATCGGCAGCGCCGACGAAGGCGCTGTGGTGGTCGTGCCCGTGGTGGCCATCTTCCTCATCGGGGCGGCGCTGATTTTTGGCGCGGGCTCGCTGGCCATGCTGTTTTTTGGCTGGGATGTGCTGCTCACCGTGGCGGTGGAGATCGCCTTCTCGGTGGCCACGGCCCGCGCCGCGGTGGGCGTGGAGCGCGAGGGCTGGCTCACGGCCGCCGTGCGCCTGACCTGGAAGCCGCTGCTGGGCGCGCTGGTCTGCGCCGTGTTGCTGGGCGCCACACTCGACCACTTTTTGCCCCATGTGCATTCGCTGCCTGAAGCGGTGCGGGCCCTGCAGGGGCGATAGATTGCTCTGTTTTTGATAGCTGTCTGCGCTTGATGGTCGGGGGCTGAATGGCTTTTTGATGCCAATATTCTGCCACTGATCGCTCAGCGGGGGTGTGAGGGGCAGTCGCCGTCGCTGCCGCCTTCCGGGGGCAGGGCGTCGAGATTGCTGCGCACCCGCTCCAGCAGCACCAGCAGCTGCGTCTGCGTGGCCTCGTCACAGCCCGCCAGCACCGAGGCCGACAGCGTCTGCCGCGCTGCACGCAGCGCCTGGTACAGCGTGGCGCCCTGCGCGCTCAGGGTGAGGCAGCGGCTGCGCTTGTCGTCGGCATTGGGCAGGCGCTCCAGCCAGCCCTTGTCCTGCAGCAGGCCCAGCATGCGCGCCACCTGGGCCTTGTCGGCACCGCTGTGGCGCACCAGCTCCTTCTGCGTGGCGCCCGGGTGGCGGCCAATGAAGGACAGCGCGCGCACCTCATTGAAGGTCAGCTCGGGGTGCACCGCCGTCATGGCGCGCACCATGCGCGCCCGGTAGGCATGCATCAGGTCGTGCATGGCTTCAAACACATCGGGGCGGGGGGGGGCGGTCATAGGTACAAGGCAACCGGTTGACAAAGTCAACTTGTTGGCGGATGATTTGGTTGATTAAATCAACATTTTAAATCATGAACGCACCTCTGCCCCTGGCCGCAACGGCCGCCGATCTCACGGTGGAACGCATCCGCCACCCGCTCCAGGCACGCCACCTCCAGGTGGTGCGCCGCACCCCCGTCAGCCCCGGTTTTGTGCGGCTCACGCTGAGCGGCCCCGAGCTGGCGGGTTTTGCCAGCGCTGGTTTTGACGACCACCTCAAGCTCATGCTGCCGCAGCCTGGGCAGGAGCGCCCCGCGTTGCCCACGCTGCAGGACGGCCGCCCTGTTTTTGTTGGCCCCCGTCCGGTGTTGCGCGACTACACGCCCGCCCGCTATGACGGGGCTGCGGGTGAACTCGACCTCGAAGTGGCCCTGCACGACGCAGGCCCCGCATCGGACTGGGCAGCCAACGCCTTTGTGGGCCAGTGGGTAGGCATTGCCGGGCCGCGTGGCAGCCTGGTCATCCCCACGGGGTTTGACTGGCACTGGCTCATCGGCGACGAAACGGCACTGCCCGCCATCGCCCGCCGCCTGACTGAGCTGCCGGCACACACGGCGGCCACCGTGCGCATCCAGGTGCGCAACCCCGCCGACCAGCGCGTGCTGCCCAGTGCGGCGCAGGTTGATCTGCAATGGGTGGAGGCCCTGCCGGCCGCCGTGGAGGGGCTGGCGCTGCCCCCGGGCGCGGGCTACATCTGGGCGGCGGGCGAATACAGCGAGATGGCTGCCGTGCGCCGTGCCGTGCTGGCCAAGCCGGGCGTGGATGCCAAGCGCATGCGCATCGCGGCCTACTGGAAACGGGGCGTGGCCGACCACCACGAAGACCTGGCCAGCGCCGGGTAACGCCACCGACGCGCGCTTCTCTTGGTTCAGCGCAGCAGCGTCAGCGCCGCCGCCTTTTGCACCGCCTGCGTCATGTGCTGCAGCGCCTGCACATTCAGCCGCCAGCACTGCCAGTACAGCGGCACATCCACGGGCTTGTTCGCAATCAGCTCGACCAGGGCGCCGGTCTTCAGATCGTCCTCCACCAGCGCGTCGGGCGTCATGCCCCAGCCCAGGCTGGCGCGCGTGGCTTTGACGAAGGCATGCGCCTCGGGCAGCCAGTGCACGGGCGGTGCCAGCTTGCGGCGCGTGATGCGGCCCACAAAACGCGCCTGCAGCGCATCCTTGCGGTTGAACACCAGCATGGGCGCCTGCGCCAAGGTGGCGGCGTTCACTCCTTGCGCAAAGTGGCGCTGCAGGAAGGCGGGGCTGGCCAGCGCGCGGTAGCGCAGCGTGCCCAGGGGCAGCACCTGGCAGCCCTGCACGGGCTGCGGGTCGGCCGTCACGGCGGCCATCACGCGGCCTTCGCGCAGCAGGTTGGCCGAGTGGTCCTGGTCTTCCACGTGGATGTCGAAGGTGATGGCCTGCCCCTCGGCCGCCTGCGCCATGGCGTGGGGGAACCAGGTGGCCAGCGAGTCGGCGTTCACGCCAATGGCCAGCCGTGTGGAGCTGTGCTGCCCGCCGCCGATGGTGGCCAGCGCGTCGGCCTCGCTCAGCGCCACCTCGCGCGCATGCCGGTACAGCGCCTGCCCGGCCTCGGTGGGCGTGCAGGGCGTGGCCCGGCGCACCAGCACCTGGCCCACCCGTTCTTCGAGCAGCTTGATGCGCTGCGACACCGCCGAGCGGGTCACGTTCAGCACGGCGGCGGCGCGCTCGAAGCTGCCCTCGTCGATCACGGCAGCGAAGGCGCTGAGCTGGGCGGAGTCGAGGGCCATGCGGGTGGATTTTTGTTGGAGTTAGAAATTTTGACGGATCGTTAAAAAGTATAGCTGGCATGAACATGGCATGGTGCCCACAATCCCGCCCCATGAGCACCACCGCCTTCTTTCACGGATTCACGTCCACCGCTTTGTTGATCATGGCCATTGGTGCGCAGAACGCCTTTGTGCTGCGCCAGGGCCTGCGGCGCGAGCATGTGCTGCCCGTGGTGCTGGTGTGCGCCCTGTCCGACGCCGTGCTGTTGCAGGCCGGCGTGTGGGGCATGGGGGGCGTTTTGGCTGCGCGGCCCGAGTGGGCGCAGTTCATGCGCTGGGCCGGCGCGCTGTTTCTTGTGGCCTATGCCGTGCAGGCGGCGGCCCGGGCGCTCCAGCCCGCGCACCTGCTGGTGTCGGCCAATGGGCCGGGGGCGGGCCTGCGCAGCACCGTGCTCACGGTGGTGGCCCTGACCTGGCTCAACCCCCATGTCTACCTGGACACCGTGGTGCTGCTGGGCACCATGGCCAGCCCCTATCCCCTGTGGGGCCGGGCCACGTTTGCGGCGGGGGGCTCGCTGGCCAGCGCCCTGTGGTTCCTGAGCCTGGGGTTTGGCTCGCGCTGGCTGGCGCCGGTGTTCGCATCGCCCGGCGCGTGGCGGGTGCTGGACGGGGGCACGGCCATCACCATGATGGGGCTGGCGGTGGCGATGGGTCTAAGCTAAGAAAGATAAGTTCGTTACGCAAACGGAGGGTTTGGGCCATAGTGCAGGGCTGACTGATCTGGAGTGACCCTTCATGCGTTTCAAGACCCTTTTGCTGGCGGCCGCCCTGGCCACCGCCCTGCCGATGGCGGCACAGGCCAAGACCTTCCGCTGGTCCCGCTCGGTGGACATTTCCACCTGGGACATCCACACCCAGAACGTGGGTCCCAATAACACCATGCACGGCGCGGTATACGACACGCTGGTCGAATACAACAGCAAGACCTTCAAGCCCGAGCCGTCGCTCGCCACCGAGTGGAAGCTCATCAAGCCCACCCAACTGCGCCTGACGCTGCGCAAGGGCGTCAAGTTCAGCGATGGCAGCGAGTTCATGGCCGACGATGCCAAGTTCTCGCTGGAGCGGGCCAAGGCCAAAAGCTCCAATTTCGCTGTCTACACCCAGGGCATTGACCGCGTGGAAAAGGTCGATGCCTACACCATCGATATCCACTCCGACCTGCCCAACCCGGTGCTGGTGAACCAGCTCACCGAGCTGCGCATCATGAGCAAGGCCTGGGCCGAGAAGAACAAGTCGGTCGAGCCCAAGGACATCAAGACCAAGGACGAAAACTTTGCCCACCGCAACGCGCTGGGCACCGGCCCTTACCAGCTCAAGCAGTGGGCACCTGACCAGCGCGTGGTGCTGGAGCCCAACCCGAACTGGTGGGGCAAGGGCAAGTACCCCACCAACCTGACAGAGATCGTCTACACCCCCATCAAGGCCGACGCCACGCGCACGGCGGCGTTGCTGTCGGGTGAGGTGGATTTTGTGATCGACCCCAGCCTGCAAGACCTCTCGCGCATCAAGCAGACGCCCAACCTGCAGGTGCTGGAAGGGCCGGAGTACCGCACCATCTTCCTGGGCCTGGACCAGTTCCGCGACGAGCTGCCCGGCTCGGACGTGAAGGGCAAGAACCCGCTCAAGGACCTGCGCGTGCGCAAGGCGCTGTACCAGGCGATCGACATCCAGTCCATCCAGCGCGTGGTGCTGCGCGGCCTGGCGCAGCCCACGGGCACGCTGATTGCCAACCAGGTCAATGGCTGGAGCAAGAAAGCCGATGTCCGCTACCCCTACGACGCCAAGGCCGCACAAAAGCTGCTGGCCGATGCGGGCTACCCCAACGGGTTTGAAGTGGACTTTGCATGCAGCGCGGGCCGCTATATCAACGACGAACAGCTGTGCCAGGCCATCACCTCGCAGTGGGCCAAGGTGGGCGTGAAGGCCAAGCTGCGCTCGCTGCCGTTTGCCACCTACTTCCCGATGATCCAGCGCAACGAGGCCAGCATCTACCTGCTGGGCTGGGGTGTGCCCACGTTCGACGCGTTCTACAGCCTGCAGTCGCTGGTGCGCTCGCCTGGCGCGGGCGGCGACGGCAACTTCAACCTGGGCCGTTTCTCCGACCCGCAGCTCGACGCCCTGGTCGAGCGTGTGAAGAAGGAGACCGATGCCCCCACGCGCAACCAGCTGATCGAGCAGGCTCTGATCAAGGAGCACGAGCTGGTCTCGCACATCCCGCTGTACAACCAGGTGATTCCGTGGGCGGGCACGAAGAAGGTGGAGATCATCCACCGGGCCGACAACCGCATCGACTGGCGGTATCTGAAGGTGAATTGAGTGGGGGGAGGCGACCGGGCTGCCCCCGGGGCTGCGCCACCCATCACCCGTTCCGGCTGAGCCTGTCGAAGCCCCGCGCTGCGCTTCGACAGGCTCAGCGTGAACGGTGGGTAGGTAGGTTGGTAGGTTGGAGAAGGCCACCGACCAGAAAAAGAAAAAGCCCCGCGCAGTCGCTGCGGGGCTTTTTCTTGTGGGTGCCGCTTGTGGGCGTCAGGCCAGTGCGCGCTGCACCGCAGGCCGCTGCAGCATGCGCTGCGTGTGCGCAAACAACTTCGGGAACTGGGCAATGTCCACGCCATCGCTGTGCAGCCAGGTGCCGATGGTGAACAGGTAGCCGTCGGCCACCGTGTACTGCTCGCCCATCACCCAGGGGCCCTGGTCTGCGTGTGGCAGGTAGTGGGTTTCGATGAGATTGAAGCACTCCGTCATGTTCTGCGGCACCTTGCGCTGCATGGCGGCCTGGGCCTCGGGCTCGTCGGCCCAGCGGCTGGCGCGGGGGCGGTGGGCGTGGGCGATGTGCACCGTGGACGCGAGGTAGCTGTGGAACTCCTGCAAACGCGCAAAGCCATGCGCGTCGGCAGGCGCCAGGCGCGCTGCCGGAAAGCTCTGCGCCACAAAGGCCAGCAGGGCGGGGGTTTCGGTCAGCGTGCCCTGCGGCGTGGCCAGCGCGGGCACGCGGCCCTTGGGGTTCACGGCCAGGTATTCGGGCGTGCGCTGCTGGCCTGCGGCGAAGTCCACGCGGACCAGTTCGTAGGCGGCGCCCGCTTCTTCCAAAGCGATGCGCACGGCCTGCGCGCAGGTGCCGGGGGTGTAATACAGCGTGAGTTTGGTCATGGCTAGTTTGCTATCAAATATGCAGCTTATAAGGCAATAGGGTTGCGCGCAGACGGCCTTTTTGGCTTGAAGTTTTTAGTACAGGCCGCGCGTGCGCGCCATCAGCCGCGTGAGGCCCAGCAGCGCGTCGGTGTGCGGGGTGGGCACGGCGGTGATCTGACCCAGCTCGCGCACGGCGCCCACCAGGGCGTCGATCTCCATGGGCTTGTGCGCTTCCACGTCCTGCAGCATCGAGGTCTTGAACGCGCCCAGCTTGCGCGTGACGGCGTGGCGGTCTTCGGGCTGCTGGTCGATCGGCAGGCCCAGCTGGTCGCCAATGGCCTTGGCTTCGAGCATCACGTGCGACACAAAACCCCGCACCAGCTCGTCGTCCAGGATGCGGTCGGTGGTCGCGCCGGTGAGCGCGCTGATGGGGTTCATGGTGAGGTTGCCCCAGAGCTTGAACCAGATGTCCTTCTGGATGCAGTCGCTCAGCTCCACGTCGATGCCGCCGCGCTGCAAGGTGTCGGCCAGGGCCTGCAGGCGCGCGCTGCGGTGGCCGCCCGGCTCGCCCACGATCAGGCGGTTGCCGAAATGCTGCTTGACGAAGCCCGGCGCCTCCAGCGAGCAGCTGGTGTGCACCACACTGCCCACCACATGGCGCGTGGGGATGGCGCTGGCGATCACGCCGCCCGCGTCCACCGATGCGAGCGCGCGGCCTTGCGCAGCGCCGCCAAAGCCATCCAGAAACCACCAGGGCACGCCGTTCATGGCCGTGAGCACGATGGTGTCCGGTCCGATCAGCGGTGCCATGGCGCGTGCCACTTCGGGCAGGCCGGGCGCCTTGACGGCCACAACGACCAGGTCCTGCACGCCCAGGGCAGCCGGGTCGGCCGCCGCCGTCACCGCCACCTGGGCCACCGTGCCGTCGGGGCGCCGCAGGCGCAGGCCGTCGGACTGCAACGCCGCCAGCGTGGCACCGCGCGCCACCAGGCTGACCGGGTTGCCCGCCTGCGCCAGGGCCACACCGAGCCAGCCGCCGATGGCGCCCGCGCCGTAGATACATGCTTTCATGCTTGTCGATCCTTGCGTGTTCTGTGTGTGGTTCTGAAGAAGGGGATGCTCAGTAGCCTGCGGGCCGTGGCGGGGCAGCGGCGTCCGCGTCGGTGCGAAACCGCGCCAGCAGGTTCTGTGCAGCGCTGGCCAGCAGCATGGTGTCCACCCCCACGGCCACAAACAGCGCACCGGCCGCCAGCCACTGGCGCGCCTGCGCTTCGTTGGTGGCCAGAATGCCCGGCGCCTTGCCCGCGCGCAGGATGCGCGTTATGCCATCGTGGATGGCGGCCTGCACCTCGGGGTGCCCCGGGTTGCCCGGGTGGCCCATCGAGGCCGACAGGTCGGCCGGGCCGATGAACACGCCGTCCACACCGGGGGTGGCGGCAATCGCATCGAGGTGGCCCATGGCCTCCACCGTCTCGGCCTGCACCAGCAGGCAGACCTGCTGGTTGGCCTCGTGCACATACCGGGGGTAGGCCTGCCAGCGCGACGAGCGGGCCAGTGCGCTGCCCATGCCGCGCACGCCCTCGGGCGCATAGCGCGTGGCGCGCACCAGCTGCTGGGCCTGTTCGGGCGTGTCCACCATGGGCACCAGCAGGGTTTGCGCGCCGATGTCGAGGTACTGCTTGATGAGGGCGGTGTCGCCCACCGGCACCCGCGCAATGGCGTGGGGCGCGCGGGCCCCCGGCGGCAGGGCGCTGCTGGCGCTGGCAATGGCCTGCAGCTGGTGCAGGATGGAGCGCAGGTCGTTGGGCGCATGCTCGCCGTCGACCAGCAGCCAGTCGTAGCCGGTGCCCGCCAGGATTTCTGCGGTGTAGGCGTCGGCCAGGCCGAGCCACAGGCCGATTTGCGCCTCGCCCTGGGCGAGGGCCTGTTTGAAGGAATTGGTGGGTGTGTGCATGGCGTGCATTCTTGCCGATGCCGGAGAACAAAGTGGACGGGTTGCCATCGTAGGGGCGTGGCGCGAGGGGGCTATAGGACCTTGGTAGGGGGAGGCCGGGGCGCGCCGCTATAGTCTGCCACCCGCGCCTGTGCCCACCGATCACCCCTCTTCATGGCCAAAGACAAAACCACCTTCACCTGTACCGAATGCGGCGGCACCAGCCCGCGCTGGCTGGGCAAATGCCCGGCCTGCGGTGCCTGGAACACGCTGATCGAGCAGGTGGCCAACGCCGGGCCGGGCAAGAACCGCCTGAGCGCACCCCAAGGCTATGCGGGCCTGGCGCAGGCGCAGGCCGTGATGCCGCTGTCGGCCATCGAGGCCAGCGACGTGGCGCGCACCGCCAGTGGCATCGATGAACTGGACCGCGTGCTCGGCGGCGGCATGGTGGAAGGCGGCGTGGTGCTGATCGGCGGCGACCCGGGCATTGGCAAATCCACGCTGCTGCTGCAGGCGCTGGATGCGCTGCAGCGGGTGGGGATGCCCACGCTGTACGTGACGGGCGAAGAAAGTGGTGCCCAGGTGGCCCTGCGCTCGCGCCGGCTGGGGCTGGACCACAGCCAGGTCAATGTATTGGCCGAGATCCAGCTCGAAAAAATCCTCGCCACCATCGAGACCATGCAGCCCGCCGTGGCGGTGATCGACTCCATCCAGACGGTGTACTCCGACCAGCTCACCTCCGCCCCCGGCTCGGTGGCTCAGGTGCGCGAATGTGCTGCGCACCTCACACGCTGTGCCAAGTCTTCGGGTGTGGCCATCGTGCTCGTGGGGCATGTGACGAAGGAGGGCGCCCTGGCCGGGCCGCGTGTGCTGGAGCACATGGTGGACACGGTGCTGTATTTCGAGGGCGACACGCACAGCCAGTTTCGCCTGGTGCGCGCCATCAAGAACCGCTTTGGCGCCGTCAACGAGATCGGCGTGTTTGCGATGACGGAAAAGGGCCTCAAGGGCGTGAGCAACCCGAGCGCCATCTTCCTGAGCCAGCACTCCGAGCCCGTGCCTGGCAGCTGTGTGATGGTCACGCTGGAAGGCACGCGCCCGCTGCTGGTGGAGATCCAGGCCCTGGTGGACAGCGGCGGCCCCAGCCCCCGGCGCCTGTCCGTGGGCCTGGACAAGGACCGCCTGGCCATGCTGCTGGCTGTGCTGCACCGCCACGCGGGCGTGGCGTGTATGGACCAGGACGTGTTCGTGAACGCCGTGGGCGGCGTGCGCATCAGCGAGCCAGCCGCCGACTTGGCGGTGATGTTGTCCATCACCTCCAGCCTGCGGGGCAAGGCGCTGCCACGCGGTTTTCTGGCGTTTGGCGAGGTCGGGTTGGCGGGCGAGGTGCGCCCCGCACCGCGTGGGCAGGAGCGCCTCAAGGAGGCCGCCAAGCTGGGTTTCAGCGTGGCCGTGGTGCCCAAGGCCAATGCGCCCAAAAAACCCATCGAGGGGCTGACCATCCACGCCGTGGAGCGGGTGGAGGAGGCGATGAACGTGGTGCGCGGGTTGGTCTGAACGGGGGCTCAGCCCACCGGCCTGCAGGTCGCGTTGACGCGCTGGTAGAGCACGCTGCCGCTGTAAAGGCCAAACACTTCCTCGCGCGTGCACTGCATGGTCATCAGGTGCTGGCCCTGCATTGAAATGACCGATGCCGTTTCGACTTTCGCTGTGGCCTGGGTGCCGTCGGCGTTGATGCGGATGTCGGTTTTCCCCAGGCGGATGGAAGAGCGCAGGCCGCTGGCCTGCATGGCCTGGGCGGACTGCAGTTGCAGATCGCAGATCTCGCGGCGGCCACCGGAATACACGGTTGGGGGGCTGCTGCTGTGGTCCGTCAGCTTGAAAACCAGGTCTGGCGCGGCCAGCGCGCATTGGGCCCGGTGGTCCGATTTTTCCGCCAGTTCCAGTCCACGGCGAAGCACGCTTTCCACGATGGGGGCGGTGAGCTTGGTGATGTTCTCGGTTTTTCCGCTGGCCACCGCGGGGGCGGGGGGCGCAGTGGCTGCTGCGGCTGCCGCACTGGCGGCTTTCGCCGCAACAGCCGGTGCAGGCGCAGCGGGCCGTGGGGCGGCGGGGGCTGCCGGGCGCGGGGCCAGTGCACATGCCCGGTCGGAAAGGGTCGTGTGCCCTTTGTCATCCGTGCACTTGAACAGGGTCTGGGCGGTTGCCGGGGCGGCCCCCAGGGTGGCGGTCAGTGCGGCGAACAGGAGGTGGATTTTGCGCATGGGGCTGCGTGAGGGCTGGGAAATTGGCGCTATTAGAACGTGTTTGCCGTGGGACCACTGTGGTGCTGCGGCCCCATTGCATCCCACTTGTGCGGCAAGGTGTGGTGGCGCGGGCAGGGCCCAGAAGGAGGCTTCGCCGCTCGGGTCTTATGTGGGCGTGGCAACCGGCGTGTATTCGGGGGGGCAGGTGCCTGTCTCGGGTCTACGCAATCCCCACAGCCCCGGGCGGCCCGCGCCGTAAGACAATCGCGCCATGAATTTGCGCAATATCCTGGTGCCCCTGGGGGCGGTGGCCCTGGTCGGGTTTGGTTTTACGGCCTATGGCTGGGCTGGTGTGGCCGCGGTGGCCGGTGGGTTGGTCATGTGGGCCCTGCTGCACTTCACGCGGCTGGTGAACGTGATGAAGAAAGCCGCCAAGCGGCCCATCGGCTATGTGGGCAGTGCCGTGATGCTCAATGCGCGGCTGGCCGAGGGCGTGAACCTGATGCATGTGGTGGCGATGACGCAGGCCCTGGGTGAGCAGCTGTCCCCCGAGGGGGCCGACCCGGAGATCTACCGCTGGACCGACGGCACCCGATCGCATGTGACCTGCGAGTTCCGCCACGGCAAGCTCGTGAAGTGGGCGCTGGAGCGGCCACAGGGCGATGCCACCGCCACACCCCAGGAATGAGAGGCTGGGAGTCCTTTATCCATGCCCGCCTTGCACGCCAAAACACCCCGGTTCGTCGTTGCAAATACTCGCCATAGCCCGAGCTATGGCTGCGCTTTGCGCCTAGATCCGGGGCGTTTTGACGCACCTTGCGGGCACGGCTAAAAAACTCCCAGCCTCTGAGAGTCCCCCGCTCCCCGTGGGGCGATTTGCTGCATTGCACCCTTGGGCGCCGCTTCCCGGCGTGCTGCGGCCCCGTAAAATCCTGGTTTTGCGACCCACAGCAACCAAAAGGATTCCCATGAGCCCCGTAGTTCCCTCGATGGCCGACCGTGACGGCAAGATCTGGATGGACGGCCAGATGGTCGATTGGCGCGACGCCAAGATCCATGTGCTGACCCACACCCTGCACTACGGCTGCGGCGCCTTCGAAGGCGTGCGCGCCTACAACACCGCCAACGGCACGGCGATCTTCCGCCTGGAAGAGCACACCGACCGCCTCTTCAACAGCGCCAAGATCCTGCGCATGAAGATCCCGTTCACCAAGGAAGAAGTGAACGAGGCCCAGAAGGCCGTGGTGCGCGAAAACAAGCTCGAATCCTGCTATCTGCGCCCATTGACCTGGATCGGCTCGCAAAAATTGGGTGTTTCGCCCAAGGGCAACCAGATCCACCTGATGGTGGCGGCCTGGGCTTGGGGCGCCTATCTGGGCGAAGAGGGTTTGAAGCGCGGCATCCGCGTCAAGACCAGCAGCTACACGCGCCACCACGTCAACATCACCATGACGCAGGCCAAGGCGGTGAGCAACTACACCAACTCCATCCTGGCCAACATGGAAGCGCTGGACGATGGTTACGACGAAGCCCTGCTGCTCGACAGCTCCGGCTTTGTGTCCGAAGGCGCGGGCGAGAACATCTTCGTCATCAAGAACGGCGTGATCTACACGCCCGACCTCTCGGCCGGCGCCCTGAACGGCATCACGCGCAACACCGTGTTCCACATCGCCAAGGACCTGGGCCTGGAGATCGTGCAAAAGCGCATCACCCGCGACGAGGTCTACATCGCCGACGAGGCCTTCTTCACCGGCACGGCCGCCGAGGTCACGCCCATCCGCGAACTTGACCGCATCGAACTGGGCAGCGGTTCGCGCGGCCCGATCACCGAAAAAATCCAGAGCGCCTTCTTCGACATCGTCGGTGGCCGCAATCCTCAATACGCCCACTGGCTCACCAAGGTCTGAAGAACATGTCGCAAGCTCCCGTAGAACTCCTGGCCAAAGACCTGAATGCACAAGGCGGTGTCTTCTGCCCCAGCCCCAAGGCCGACATGAAGCTGTGGAACAGCCACCCCAAGGTGTACCTGGACGTGGCCCGCACCGGCGAGGCCAAGTGCCCCTATTGCGGCACCGTCTATCGCCTGAAAGAGGGCGAACATGTCCACGCTGGCCACTGATTGATGCCAGTTGCCACCGGCGGCGCATTGGCGCCGCCCACGTTGACCGTTGCGGTGCTGACCCACAACGAGGCGCACCGCATTGAAACCTGCCTGAAAAGCGCCGCGTTCGCCGACCAGCTCCTGGTGGTGGACAGCGGCAGCACGGACAACACCGTGGCCATGGCCCGGGGCCTGGGCGCGGAAGTGCACAGCTATCCCGACTGGCAGGGTTTTGCCGTGCAGCGCAACCGCCTGCTCGCGCATTCGCGCGGCGACTACGTGTTTTTTCTGGATGCCGACGAGGTGATGACGCCGGCGTTTGCCCAGGAGCTGCAGGCCATCGTGCGCTCGGGCGAACAGGCCGTGTGGAGCATTCGCTGGCGCATGGTGGCGTACGGGCATGAACTCACTTACTTCCGTTCGCAGTCGCAGATCGAGCGCCTGTTTGTGCGTGCGCTGGTCAAGGAATTCACCGGCGTGGTGCATGAGCAAGCCGAGCTGCATGCCCTGCCCGGCGGCGGGGCGGTACCGCGCCGGCTCATCCAGGCCCGCCTGCTGCACTACTCGCGCACCACGGTGCGGGGCAGCCTGGAGAAGCTCACCCAGTACGTGATGCTGGGCGCCGCCAAGCGCGCCGAGAAAGGCCAGCGCGGCGGGGTGTTGCGCGGCCTGGCGTCGGGGCTCTCCATGTTCCTGCGCCTGTACGTGTTCCGCCTGGGGTTTCTGTGTGGCGGGGCCGGGTTTCTGTATTGCCTGTTTGTGGCGCTGGAGGGCTTTTTTCGCTATGCCGCCCTGCACTATGACCGTGACAGCCTGACCGACAAGGTGATCCGTTGATGACCGCACAACGCTGGTGGGGGCGCTGCGCGAGCATCGGCGCCTTCCTGGTCCCGGGGCTGGCGCTGTGTGTGCCCTCGGGATATTCCTATGGCGCGGCCCTGCTGCTGCTGGCCGCGCTGGCCAGCGCCCCGGTGTGGTGGCGCCGCCCCGCACCGCGCGCCGCCTGGTGGCTCACGGCCGCGTATTCCTGCATGGCCGCGCTGTGGATGCTGGATGTGGGCGCTGCCTGGGGCTGGGGCAGCATGGACCGTCCGGTCAAGTACCTGCTGGCCCTGCCCTGCATCTTCTACCTGATGACGTTTGAACCCCGCGCCGCCTGGCTGTGGATGGGCATTGCCGTGGGGGCCGTGGGCAGCGGGCTGGTGGGGCTGTACCAGACCTATGGCTTGGGCCTGCCACGCGCCAACGGGTTCACCAACGCCATCCAGTACGGCAACCTGAGCATGCTGCTGGCCGTGATGAGTGGCCTGCTGCTGGTGGCGCAGTGGCGGCGCTGGGTGCTGTGGCAGCGCCTGCTGCTGGCCAGCGCGATGGTGCTGGGCGTGGTGGGCTCGGTGTTGTCGCAGTCGCGCGGCGGCTGGCTGGCGCTGGTGCTGCTGCTGCCGGTGTGCGCCTGGCTGCTGGTCCGCACCACCGGGCAGCGGCGCGTGTACTGGGGCCTTTCTGCGCTGGTGGTGGCGGCTGCAGCGCTGTCGCAGGTGCCGGCTGTCGAGCTGCGGGTGGACGAAGCCCGCCAGGAGGTGCAGACCTACCAGCAGCGCGGCGACGGCCGCAGCTCGGTGGGCCAGCGGCTGGCGCACTGGGGCCTGGCCTGGCAGATGGGCTGGGACCGCCCCCTCACCGGCTGGGGCCGGGCGGGGTATGCCGAAGAAAAGGCCCGGCGTGTGGCCGCCGGACAGGCGCACCCCGTGGTGCTCGAATTTGGCCACGCACACAACGAAATCCTGGATCTGTTTGCCAAGCGCGGCCTGCCTGGCGTGCTGCTGCTGCTGGCCTTCTATGGCATTCCGCTGGCGATGTTCTGGCCCACGGCGCAGCGCATCCGTGATGCCCAGGGCAAGATGGACCGCGAATCGCTGTCGCTGTGCCTGGTGGGCGTGCTGCTGCCGCTGTCGTACATCGGTTTTGGCCTCACGCAGGTGTTCCTGGCCCACAACAGCGGCAACATGTTCTACCTGTTCATGTGCCCGCTGGTGCTGGCCGCGCTGCACCAGCGGCGCGCGCGCCTGGGTTGCCCCCGTCCCCTGTGAGATGAAGCGACACCCCCCTGAGTCGCTTCGCGCCTTCCCCCCGCTCTCGCATTGCTGCGCAATGCGGGCAGGGGGACGCAGCCCTCGCTGCGGGGCGGACCTTGGCTTGCTGCCCTGGCTTGGGGCGCGCCAGTTTCATGGGCAGCGGATAGCGGGCAGAGCCCTGGAAAACCGAGACGAGAGGTCTTTTTGATGCACATCCTGCTGGTCAACAACTCCCCCATTCCCGTCTATGGCTATGGCGGCACCGAGCGCGTGATCTGGGACCTGGGCAAGACCCTGGTGCAGCAAGGCCACCGCGTGAGCTATCTGGTGCCCGAGGGCTCGACCTGCGACTTTGGCCAGGTGCTGCCTATCCGCCCGGATGAGCCCTGGGAGGACCAGATCCCGACCGACGTGGACATCACGCATTTCCAGTTCAACCCACGCACCGAGCTGGCCAAGCCCTACCTGGTGACCGAGCATGGCAATGCGCGCAAGCCCAAGCCGCTGCCGCGCAACACGGTGTTCCTGTCGCGCGACCATGCAGCGCGCTATGGCTCCAGCGAGTTCGTCTACAACGGGCTGGACTGGTCGGGCTACGGCCCGGTCGATTTCAGCCTGCCGCGCCCGCGCTACCACTTCCTGGGCAAGGCGGCCTGGGGCGTGAAGAACGTGCGCGGTGCCATCAAGGTGGCCAAGCTCGCGGGCGTGGAGCTGGACGTGCTGGGTGGCAACCGCATCAACTTCAAACGTGGCTTCCGCTGGACCTTGTCGCGCAAGATCCACTTCCACGGCATGGTGGGTGGCTCGCAGAAGACGGGGCTGCTCAACGCCTCGCGCGGGCTGATCTTTCCGGTGCGCTGGCACGAGCCTTTCGGGCTGGCGGTCATCGAGAGCCTGTACTTTGGCTGCCCGGTGTTCTCCACGCCTTACGGCGCGCTGCCCGAGCTGGTGCCCCTGCATTGCGGCGTGCTGTCGGCCGAGGCGAGCGTGTTGGCCGAGGCGGTGCGGGGCAACCACTTCGATCCCCGCGCCTGCCACCAGCATGTGGTGGAGCACTTTGGCGCCGAGCGCATGGCGCGCA
>JADMJR010000188.1 GCA_018780365.1 Acidovorax sp.
GCAGCCACTGTGCAAAGGCCGCCACCGCAGGGTCTTCCAGACGCCCCGGCGCCACGAAGAGGCTGTAGCCGCGCACGCCGCTGTCGTGGTGCGGGTGGGCCAGCACCAGCTCGCCCGACTGCAGTTCGCGCTCTACAAAGTACCGGGGCACCAAGCCTAGCCCCAAGTCGGCGCGCACCGCCTCCACCAGCATCGAGAACAGGTCGAAGCGGTGGCCCCCCAACGTGTGGCCGGGGATGCGCGTGATGCCAGCACGGCCCAGCCATTCGTCCCACGCGCCCAGGCGCGAGCTGAGCTGCAGCAGCGGCACGGCGCGGAAGTCGCCGCGCTCTGTCGCACGCCGGTGGCGCGACTGCGGCGCACACACGGCCACACAGACCTCGGGCATCAGGGGCGCGGGCACCACCCCCGGCCAGGCCGCGTCGCCATATTGCACGGCCACGTCGAACGGGATCTCCGCCATGTAGATCTGCGTGGGGTACACCTGCAAGTGCAGGCTGCATCCCTTCTGCTGCGCGAGGAAGGTGGGCAACCGGGGCAACAGCCAGCGCTCGGCAAACACGGGCACACAGCCCACCAGCAGGCGCGCGCCATCGGGCCGCTGGGCCATGGCTTCGAGCGTGTGGTTCTGCAGCCGCAGCAGGTCGCCCACGACCTGCGCGTGGTAGCGGCGGCCCACGTCCGTGAGCGTGGAGCCGCGTGCGCCGCGCTGCACCAGTTGCAGGCCCAGCTGGCCCTCCAGCAGGCGCAGCTGCTGGCTGACCGCACTGTGCGTGAGGCAGAGTTCTTCGGCGGCCTTGCTCACACCGTGGTGGCGCGCCACAGCGTCGAAAACGAGGAGGGCGCGGGTGCTGGGGATATGTCGGCGCATGTAAGAAAAACTGTCGGCTGGACAGATTAAAGCAGAGCCTGCGGGCGGGGTTCGGTCCAACAATTGCATGGCCCAGTGTGCTGGCCCGCAGCTCCATCCACAACGCCGGATGGGCCGGCCACCCCTTACTTTCTTGTTTGTGTTTCGCTGGATCACCATGACTCACCCTCTCCGTACCTTCCGTGCCACAGCCCTCGCCGGTGCCGTGGCCCTTGCCACCGCCACCCTGCTGCCCTCTGCAGCCTATGCACAGTTCGGCGCCGTGGCGCCCACGCCCACCACGCTGCGTCCCGCCGTGGACAAGGCCTATGGCCAGCTCATGGCCGCGCCGCAGATCCTGCAGTTGCTGGACGCCGTGAAGGCTGACCACGACCGCGCCACCGAAGACCTGCGCATGCTCACCGAGATCGAGGCCCCGCCGTTCAAGGAGCAAAAACGCGCCGAGGCTTTCCTGGCACGCCTCCAGGCCCTGGGCCTGACCCATGCGGCCATCGACGCCGAAGGCAACGTGGTGGGCGTGCGCAAGGGCACGGGCAACGGCCCCAAGCTCGTGATCTCGGCCCACCTGGACACGGTGTTCCCGGCCGGCACCGACGTGAAGGTGAAGGAGCGCGACGGCAAGCTGCACGCGCCCGGCATCTCGGACAACACGCGTGGCCTGGCCGTGCTGTTGTCCTGGCTCAAGGTGCTGAACGACCAGAAGATCGCCACCGTGGGCGACCTGGTGTTTGTGGGCAATGTGGGCGAGGAAGAACTGGGCAACCTGCGCGGCATGAAGCACCTGTTCAAGGAGCACCTCGACATCGACGGTTTGGTGGCGCTGGAGCCCGCACCCGACGGCACCGTGCTGGTGCTGGGCACGGGCAGCCACCGCCACGAGGTGACCTTCAAGGGCCCGGGCGGCCACAGCTACGCCGCGTTTGGCGAGGTGCCCAGCGCCATCCACGGCATGGGCCGCGCCATTGCCAAGATCGCCGAGATCCGCACCCCCAAGAGCCCCAAGACCACCTTCACCGTGGGCACGGTGGGCGGCGGCACATCCGTCAACACCATCGCGCCCGATGCGCGCATGGCGGTGGACATCCGCTCCGACGAAACAGCCCCGATGCTGGCCACCGAAAAGCAGGTGCTGGCCGCCGTGGACAGCGCCGTGACCGAAGAGAACGCACGCTGGGGTGTGAACACCCTGAGCGCATCGACCAAACTCATCGGCGACCGGCCCGGTGGCCGTACGGCGGCGGATTCGGTCATTGTCGAAGCGGCCGTGCGCGCCAACACCGCGTTTGGCCGCAAGACGGTGCTGGGCGGCGCGAGCACCGATGCCAACGTGCCCATGTCGCTGGGCATCCCCGCCATCGTGATCGGGGGTGGAGGCAAGACGGGCGGTTTCCACGCGCTGTCTGAATGGATCGACCTGACGGATGCCTGGAAGGGCGCACAAAGCTCGCTGGTCACGGTGCTGGGGCTGGTGGGGGTGCAGGGTGTGAGTGCGCCGCTGCTGGACAAGCGACCACCCCGCACCAAGTAGCCGCGCGGCACAGGGGCGGCCCCCCGGCGACACACACCGGCACGGGGATGGGGCCGCGCACTGCGCACTGCGTACTGCCGCTGGCCCTGCTGCTCGGGGTCTGCAGCCAAACAATTCACGATTGTTGACATGAAGGAGACGCCGAGGTGCGTACCATGGATGGTTCCGTCCGGGTCGGCGCACTGCCGTCCTCTATCCATCTACAGGAGAACACCATGGGTTTGCTCGATTCCGTTCTGGGTGCCGTCATCAACAATGCATCGCAAGGCGGCAGCGGCGCTGCTGCCGCAGGTGGAGCCGGGGGTGGCCTGGGCGGTTTGATCAGCCTGGCCGCGCAGAACCCGCAGCTGGTGCAGGCCGTGATGTCCCTGATCAGCAACGACGGCCCGGTGGGTGGCCTGCCGGGGCTGATGGCCAAGTTTCAGCAGGCGGGGCTGGGCAATGTGATTGCATCCTGGCTCAGCGCGGGGCCCAACCAGGCGATCTCGGGTGATCAGCTGTCCAACGTGCTGGGCAGCGGCCCGCTGTCGCAGATCGCGTCGCAACTGGGCGTGGGCCCCGGAGCCGCCGCAGGCCAGCTGGCCCAGGTGCTGCCAGGCCTGATCGACCAGCTCAGCCCGCGCGGCGAAGCGCCGCAGGGCGGGTTTGGCACATCGAACGACCTGTTCGGGATGCTGGGCGGATTGCTGCAAAAATGATAGCTATTAGCGCTTGATGGACAGGCGCCAGCAGCCATTTTTGGGCTCTTCTAGCGAATGCTAGTGATGCCCTTGCCGTCCCATGGCAGCCTCCAG
>JADMJR010000245.1 GCA_018780365.1 Acidovorax sp.
CGAACTTGTCGGGGTTCTCGGCCAGGAACTTGCGCACCGCGCCGGTCATGGCCAGGCGGATGTCGGTGTCGATGTTGATCTTGCGCACGCCGTGCTTGATGGCTTCCTGGATTTCCTCGACCGGCACGCCGTAGGTTTCCTTCATCTTGCCGCCGTACTGGTTGATGATGGCCAGCAGCTCGGCGGGCACCGAGGAGGAGCCGTGCATCACCAGGTGGGTGTTGGGAATGCGCTTGTGGATTTCCTTGACGCGGCTGATCGCCAGGATGTCGCCCGTGGGCTTGCGGCTGAACTTGTAGGCGCCGTGGCTGGTGCCGATGGCAATCGCCAGGGCGTCCAGTTGCGTGGCCTTGACGAACACGGCGGCTTCCTCGGGGTCGGTCAGCATCTGGCTGTGGTCCAGCTTGCCTTCGGCGCCCACGCCGTCTTCTTCGCCGGCTTCACCGGTTTCCAGGTTGCCCAGGCAACCCAGCTCGCCTTCCACCGTGACGCCCACCTTGTGGGCCATGTCCACGACCTTGCGGGTCACTTCCACGTTGTAGTCAAAAGACGAAGGCGTCTTGCCGTCTTCCATCAGTGAGCCGTCCATCATCACCGAGCCAAAACCCAGGTCGATGGCGCCCGAGCAGATCTTGGGCGAGGTGCCGTGGTCCTGGTGCATCACCAGCGGGATGTGGGGGAAGGCCTCGACGGCGGCCTGGATCAGGTGCTTGATGAAGGGCTCGCCAGCGTACTTGCGGGCGCCCGCGCTGGCCTGCAGGATCACGGGTGCGCCCACCTCATCGGCGGCCGCCATCACGGCCTGGACTTGCTCCAGATTGTTGACGTTGAAGGCAGGGATGCCATAGCTGTGGGCAGCGGCATGGTCGAGCAGTTCGCGCATCGAAACGAGGGGCATGGTCGTGGGGTCCGTTCAGGGTTGAGGAAGGCGCTGTAGGCCAGGCAGGGCGGTGGTAACCGCTTGGTAACCCGCAATTTTAACCGGGGGCCACATCCTGGGGCGAGGGCAAATCCAACCGGTAGCAGGTGGTAAAGGGGGCTGGCGCGGGCGCTGCACCAAAGCGCCCCCCGTGGATGTCCGCCACGCGGCGCAGGATTTCATGCCCCAGGTGCAGGCTGTCCACGGGGCGCTTTGTGGCCAGGCCCCCACCGGCCAGAGCGCTGCGGGCGCCGTCATCGCACACCTGCAGCCAGGCGCCCCCCGGGTCCAGCACGCCCAGCTGCACCGCGATGCGGGTGCCGTCCGGCGTGTGCTTGAGCGCGTTTTCCAGCAGGTTGCGCACGGCGATGTCGAGCAGCACCGCGTGGCCCTGAACGGTCAACGCCGGCGGCGCCAACAGCGCGATATCGTCACCGCGCTGCCAGGCGGCCTGGGCGTGGTCGGCGCACACAGTGCGCGCCAGCGCACACAGCTCCACGGGCGCCTTGGCCTCGTGCAGCTCGGCCCGGCTGGCCCGCGCCAGCGCCAGCAGTTGGTCCAGCACGTGGCCTGCGCGCAAGGCATCCTGGCCGATGCGGGCCAGCGCCTGGGCCCGGTCTGCCTCCTCCAGCCCCCCCGCAAGGGCGCTGGCCTGCAGCGCAATGGAGGACAACGGCGTGCGCAGCTCGTGCGCCACCTCGTTGGCCAGCCGGCGCTCGCGCACCATGGCGGCCTGCTGGCGGTCGAGCAGGGTGTTGATCGACGCCACCACGGACTCAAACTCGCTCCACGCGTGGCGCGAGGCCAGGCGCTGTGTGCTGGTGGGGTCAAGTGCAGCCACATCGGCCGACAGCGCATACAGCGGCCGCAGGCCACGCCACAGCGCCAGCCCCAGGGCCAGAGACACCACGGGCAGCAGCCACAGGCCCGGCTCGATCATCTGCTCGGCAATGTCCTGGGCCAGCTCGTCGCGCTCGCGCAATTGCAGCATCACCATGATCTTGCGCCCCCGTGCTGCATCCCACTGCGAAAAGCTGCGCCAGGCCACCTGCTCAGCCCCCAAGGTCAGGTTGGCAAAACCTTCCGCCTCGCTGAACGGGGGCGGCGCGGTCGTGCCGCTCTGGGAAATCAGCCGCCCCTGCGCATCCCACTGCACCACACGGATGGACTGCTGGTAGTCATGGGACTTGAGCCAGGGTGTAGGCGCCTGCGGCGTGACACTTGACCCCTCCACGGCCTCCGTGGCCCGCAGATTGAGCAGCAATGCCGCCACACTGGCCAGGTGCCCGTCCGTGAGCTCATCGGCCTCGTGCACACCCGTCTGGTAGCCGATGAACACAAAACTGCCCCACACCAGCACCAGGGCCCCCAACGACCACAACAGCAACTGCCGTGTCAGCGAAGGGCGGCGTGCGCGCGCCTGCAAGGTCTGCACCGGGGCGCTCATCCGGGCATCTCCTGCGGCACAAAGTAGCCCACGCCCCGCATGGTCTGTATGCAGGCGCTGCCCAGCTTGCGGCGCAGATGGTGGATATGGACCTCCACCGCGTTGCTCTCGATGGCCGCGTCCCAGCTGTACAGGCGCTCCTCGATCTGCTGGCGCGAGAGCACACGCCCGCGCGCATCCAGCAGCACCAGCAGCACCGAAAACTCCCGGGGCGACATCTCGACCGGCCGGCCCTGCTGGCGCACCGTGCGCGTGGCCGGGTCCAGCTCGAGGTCACCATGGCGGATGGTGGGCGATGCGCGGCCCGCCGCGCGCCGCAGCAGCGCTCGCAGGCGCGCGTCCAGTTCATCCACATCAAACGGCTTGGCCAGGTAGTCGTCCGCCCCCAGGTCGAGCCCGGCAATGCGCTGGTGCACCTGGTCCCGGGCCGTGACGATGAGCACCGGCGTGGCGGGGTCGGGCAGCGTGGCGGGCATGGTGGCGCTGGCGGCAGGGCTCAGGCGCAGCCGCCGCAGCAGCTCGCCGCCATCACCATCCACCAGGCCCAGGTCCAGCAGCACGGCATCAAACCGCTCCGCGCGCAGGGCGCTCCAGGCACTGGCCACGCCATCACTGACATCCACCGCATAGCCGCGCTGCTGCAGATTGCTGCGCAGGCCACTGGCAATGCCCGCATCGTCTTCGACCACGAGTATTCGCATCCGGCCATTGTCGCCGGGCGCGGTGCCCTGCGCCGGTTCCATTAAGGCCGTGTTAAGTGGGGCCGTCTATGGTCCACCCGATGCAGTCCCCGCCATCCCCATCCCGTCGTCTTGTTGTCCCCCACCACACCTGGCTCCTGTGGACACTCGGCCTCCTGGCCGCCGTGGTGGCCTGGGACGCCGGGGGGCAGGACATCCCCCTGGCCCAGGCGTTTGGCTCTGCCACGGGGTTCCCGCTGCGGGAACAATGGTTCTTCGTGCAGGTGCTCCATGAAGGCGGCCGCCGACTGGGGTGGCTGCTGGTGCTGCTGCTCACGCTAGGGGTGTGGTGGCCCCGGGGGGTGCTGCGGCGCCTGGATGCGGGCGAGCGGCTGCAGATGGCCCTCAGTGCCCTGTTGGCGCTTGCGGCGGTGAGCGTGGTCAAGAACCTGAGCACCACCAGCTGCCCCTGGGACCTGGCGGAGTTCGGTGGCGTGGCGCGCTATGCCTCCCACTGGGCGCTGGGAGTAATCGACGGCGGCGGCGGGCGGTGCTTTCCGGCGGGCCATGCCTCGGCGGGTTTTGCTTTTGTGGGGGGCTACTTCGCGCTGCGCCACCAAGCACCCGCTGCCGCGCGCTGGTGGCTGGCTGCGGCGGTGCTGGCGGGCCTGGTGCTGGGCGGTGCCCAGCAGGTGCGGGGCGCACACTTCATGAGCCACACATTGTGGACAGGCTGGCTGTGCTGGACGGTGGGCTGGCTGTGCGACCTGGGCGCTTCGGCCTTGCGCCCACGCCTGGCCGCCCTCTCCACCGCCGCCACAGCGGCTGACGACCCACCCCCCCGGGCCACCAGCTGATTGCTCGGCGCCTGGCTTTTCAGCTCGCCACGCAGATCTTCAACATATTGGTCCCACCCGGCGCCCCCATGGGCTCGCCACAGGTGATGGCGTAAACGTCGCCCTTTTGCACGATATTGCGATTCTTGAGGTGGCGCTCGGCCTGTTCCAGCGCAGTGTCGCGGTCGGCACTGGTGTCCATGAGCAGGGGGCGCACGTTGCGGTACATGGCCATCTTGCGCTGTGTGGCCACCTTGGGGGTGAGTGCGTAAATGGGGATGCGGATGCTGTGGCGGCTCATCCACAGGGCTGTGGCACCGCTGTCGGTCATGGCCACGATGGCCTTGGCGCCCAGGTGGTGGGCCGTGAACAGCGCGCCCATGGCGATGGACTGGTCGATGCGGCCAAAAGTCTGGCCGGTGAAGTCGGCGTCGAGCTGATGGTCCTCGGCAGCTTCGGCGGCGGCGCAGATGGTGGCCATTTCTTCCACGGTTTCGAGCGGGTAGCGGCCTGCGGCCGTCTCGGCGCTCAGCATCACGGCATCGGTGCCGTCCAGCACGGCATTGGCCACATCACTCACCTCGGCGCGCGTGGGCACGGGGTTGGTGATCATGCTTTCCATCATCTGCGTGGCGGTGATGACGACCTTGTCCTGCTCGCGCGCCATGCGGATCATCTTCTTTTGCAATGCGGGCACGGCCGCGTTGCCCACTTCCACAGCCAGGTCGCCGCGCGCCACCATGATGCCGTCGCTCACGCGCAGGATGGCCTCCAGGTGCGGAATCGCCTCGGCCCGCTCGATCTTGGCGATCAGGCCCGGCTTGTGGCGGTATTCGGACGCGGCCACGTTGCACAGCTGGCGCGCCATTTCCATGTCGGTCGCGTTCTTGGGAAAGCTCACCGCCACATAGTCGGCCTGGAAGCTCATCGCCGTGCGGATGTCTTCCATGTCCTTGGCCGTGAGGGCCGGTGCCGTGAGGCCCCCGCCCTTCTTGTTGATGCCCTTGTTGTTGGACAGCTCGCCGCCCACCTTGACGGTGGTGTGCACCTCTTCGCCGCGCACCGCATCGACGGTGAGCACGATCAGCCCGTCGTTGAGCAGCAGCAGGTCGCCCGCCTTCACATCGCGCGGCAGCTCCTTGTAGTCCAGGCCCACGCCTTCGATGTCGCCCAGTTCGGTGCGCGAGGCGTCGAGCACAAACTTGGCGCCCGACTCCAGCTGCACCTTGCCCTCGGCAAACTTGCCCACGCGGATCTTGGGGCCCTGCAGGTCGGCCATGATGGCGACCTCACGGCCTGCGCGCTGGGCGGCTGCGCGCACGGTGGCGGCGCGGTCGATGTGGTCCTGCGCCTTGCCGTGGCTGAAGTTCAGCCGCACCACGTTCACCCCTGCACGGATCATGGCCTCCAGCAGCGCCGGGTCGCTCGATGCGGGGCCCAGGGTGGCAACAATCTTGGTGGCGCGGCGGGTGGACATGGGTTTGTCTCTTTCTTTGGATATGTAATCGGGTTTCAATTTTTACACGGAAGCGGTTACATACCGATTACCAAATGGCAATGGCCTCATGGGGCACCCACAAGGCGCGGCAGCAGGGGCCAAGCCCTTCAAAGGAACGGGTGCGACACCGCGTGTGCCAACACATGGGCCACGATGGCGGCCTCCAGCCCGTTGCGGGCATAGAGCACGCCCGCCACCACCCCAAACGCCGTGTTGCCCAACAGCACAAAGGCCACCACAGACGGGGTCAACACACCCGCCATGGCATGGGCGGCAGGCAGGTGCCCCAGCGCGAACAACAGGGCACTGAGCCCCACCGCCATCGCCACCAAACCTGTGCGGGGCGCGCCCTCGCCGCGCTGCAGCAGGCGCCAGCCCAGCCACAGCAGCAGCGTCATCACCCCCCAGCGCACCAGCAACTCCTCGGTGATACCGCCATACAACAGCTTCACGCTCCAGGGCATGGTGCTGGCAGGGTCTGAGGGTTTGAGCGCATCGGGCGCGATGAGCGACAGCGCCCACAACCAGGCCGCACCCGCCAGCCCGCCCCACAGCCCCGGCATCAGCTGCTGCCTCAGCGCGGGCACCACCGGCCGCCCCTGCAACCATGCGGACACCACAGGCACGGCCAGCCCCACCCGCGGAGCCAGCGCCACACCCAGCGCCACCGCCACGGCCAGCAACACCGCCGTCTGCAGACCGCTGAGCAGCACCACCGCCCAGAGCGGCAGCGGCAGCAGGGCCTCGTTGGCCTTCAACGCAGGAAGCAGCGCCCACACCACAGCCACCACGCCGGGCAACCCCAGCAGCCACAGTGCACCGCCCAGTCGCCACTTCGCGGGTTGCTTCGGGGCATCCGCCGATTCCACCCACACAGCGTTGTCCACAGTCATGGGTTTGCCCGCGTTCAGGCGCGCATCAGCGCTTCGATCTCGTCGGCCTTCACCGGCACACCGCGCGTGATCAGTTCACAGCCCGCGTCCGTCACGATGGCATCGTCTTCAATGCGGATGCCGATCTGGTGGAACTGCTCAGGCACGCCATCGGCGGGGCGCACATAGATGCCGGGCTCGATGGTCAGAACCATGCCCGGGCGCAGCACACGGCTGGGGCGGTTGGTGATGGTCTCGCCCGAGAGCGGGTCCTTGCGCTCGCTCACCTGGCCGACTTCGCCGGGCTCCACATAGCTGCCGCAGTCATGCACGTCCATGCCCAGCCAGTGGCTGGTGCGGTGCATGTAGAACTGGAAGTAGGCGCGCTGGTCGATCACGTCCTGCGCCGACCCCACCTTGTGCTTGTCGAGCAGGCCCAGGTCCAGCATGCCCTGCGCCAGCACGGCCACCGTGGCGTCGTGCGGGTCGTTGAAGCGGGCACCCGCCTTGGTGGCAGCCACGGCCGCGTCCTGGCTGGCCAGCACCAGGTCGTACAGCGCACGCTGCGGGCCCGTGAATTTTCCGTTGGCGGGGAAGGTGCGCGTGATGTCGCTGGCGTAGCTGTCCAGCTCGCAACCCGCGTCGATCAGCACCAGCTCGCCATCACGCACCGGTGCGGTATCGGCCCGGTAGTGCAGCACGCAGGCATTCGCGCCCGCCGCCACGATGGAGCTGTAGGCCGGGTACTGCGAGCCCGCGTCGCGGAACGCGTGCAGCAACTCGGCATCGAGGTGGTATTCGCGCACATCCTCCCCGGCGCGCAGCATGCGGGCCGAGCGCTGCATGGCACGGATGTGGGCCTGCGCGCTGATGGCGCTGGCGCGGCGCATGATGTCCTGCTCGTGCGCATCTTTGAACAGGCGCATCTCGTCGAGCAAGGTGCATACATCGTTCTGCTCGGCGGGGCACAGCGCGCCATAGCGCACACGCCCCCGCACCACGTTGAGCCAGCCTTCCACGCGCGCCGCCAGACCGCTGTGTGTGGCAAACGGGTACCAGACGCAGCCCGTGTTTTCGAGCAGGCGCGGCAACTTGCTGTCCAGCTCGGCCATCGAATGCGCGGCGTCCACGCCCAGTGCGGCGGGCGCGGCAACGGGGCCCAGGCGGTAGCCATCCCAGATCTCGCGCTCCAAATCCTTGGGCTGGCAGAACAGCGTGCTGCGGCCATCGTGGGCCACCACCAGGCAGGCACCCGGCTCGGTGAAACCGGTCAGGTAATAGAAGTAACTGTCGTGGCGGAACAGAAAGTCGCTGTCCCGGTTGCGCGGACGCTCCAGCGCCGTGGGAATGATGGCGATGCCCCCTGGGCCCAGCTGGGCAGCCAGGTGCGCGCGGCGCTGGGCGTAGACGGAGGCGGGCACGGTGGTGTTCATGGAGCGTCGGAGGAAAGGGCGTTGAGTTCGGCCAGCCGCTCGGGCGTGCCCACATCGGTCCAGCGGCCGGTGTAGAGCTGCGCGCTGACGCGGCCATTGTCCATCGCACGGCGAAGCAGCGGCGCCAGCGGGGCTTTGATGCCCCCGGGGTTGCCCGGCGGAATGTCGCACCAGGGCGCCGCGAACAGCTCGGCACGCAGCAGGGCGATGGTGCTGTAGGTGTAGCGGGGCGCGGGGTCGTCGGCGGGCAGGTTCAGCGCCAAGCCGTCGGCCGACAGGCCAAAGTCGCCACGCGGGTTGTGGGGGGGGTTGGGCACCAGCCACAGGTGGGCCAGATGGTGGCTGGCCTCGAAGGCCGCCACCGCTGCGCTGTCGAACACGAAGTCGGGCGCAAACACATCGCCCGCGGCCAGCCAGAACACGGGGCCGAGCCGGGGCAACGCGCGCGCGACGCCGCCGGCGGTTTCCAGTGCGTCGCCAAAATCCACGCCTTCGCGCGAGTATGAAATTAATAGCACCCCAGGCTTATCTGTCGCGCCGTGGTGGCCAAAAATACTTGAAAAATAGTCGCTGATCTGCGCCCCCAGCCACGCGGTGTTGATCACCACCTGTTCCACACCCGCCTCCTGCAGCGCCGCCAGGTGCCACTGCAGCAGCGGCTGGCCCTGCACCTGCAGCAGGGGCTTGGGGGTGGTGTCGGTCAGCGGTCGCATGCGCTCGCCACGGCCTGCGGCCAGCAGCAATGCGGGCACCTGGCGAGGGGACGGTGCACCCGGGCTCATGCGGCCACCTCGTTCACAGCGCCCCGCTGCAGCGCGTGGCGCTCCACCGTGGTGGGGTCGAACAGAGCCAGCAGTGCCTCCATCAGCGCCCGCGCCTTGCCCGAATGGTCGGCGCCAAAATTGCACACATACACATCCAGCGTCACCGCGCGCTGCTCGGGCCAGGTGTGCACACACAGGTGCGACTCCGCTAGCAAAACAGTAGCTGTCACCCCACCAGGGCCGCGCGCTGTGGCCGGAAATTCGTGAAACAACTGCCCCACGGGCTGCAGCCCGGCGGCGCGCACGGCATCGGTGCAGGCGCGGCCCAGGGCGGCGGCGTCCAGCAGCCAGGCGCTGGCGCAGCGGCAGCCATGGAGATCGGCGGTGAGATGCTGTCCTTGCATGGCCCGCACTGTAGTGCATTGCCACAGTGCCCAAGGCCCGAAGCATGCCAATTCAGATGGATGAAAGCCGCCCCGGTAAAATGCCGGGTTTCCCCTGAACCTCCCACCCTGAACCACTCCCCATGGCCAACACCCAGCAATCCCAACAGATGGCAAATGCAATCCGCGCATTGGCCATGGACGCCGTTCAACAAGCCAACTCAGGCCACCCCGGCGCCCCCATGGGCATGGCCGACATGGCCGTGGCGCTGTGGAGCCGCCACCTCAAGCACAACCCCACCAACCCCCAGTGGTTTGACCGCGACCGGTTTGTGCTGTCCAACGGCCACGGCTCGATGCTGCTGTACGCGCTGCTGCACCTCACGGGCTACGACCTGCCGATTGGCGAACTGAAGAACTTCCGCCAGCTGCACAGCAAGACGCCCGGCCACCCCGAAGTGGGCTACACCGCCGGCGTGGAAACCACCACCGGCCCGCTGGGCCAGGGCATCACCAACGCCGTGGGCTTTGCGTTGGCAGAAAAGCTGCTGGCCTCGGAATTCAACCGCGAAGGCCATGCCGTGGTGGACCACCACACCTACGCCTTCCTGGGCGATGGCTGCCTGATGGAAGGTATCAGCCACGAAGCCGTGTCTCTGGCAGGCGCCTGGAAGCTCAACAAGCTGATCGCCCTGTACGACGACAACGGCATCAGCATCGACGGCCAGGTCGCTCCCTGGTTTGCCGACAACACCCCCCTGCGTTTTGTGGCCAGCGGCTGGAACGTGATTGGCCCCATCGACGGCCATGACGCCGACAAGGTGGCCGCCGCCATCGAAGAAGCCAAAAAACAGACCGAGCGCCCCACCCTGATCGTGTGCAAAACACACATCGGCCAAGGCAGCCCCAACCGCGTGAACACCGCTAAGGCCCACGGCGAACCCCTGGGCGCCGAAGAAATTGCGCTGACCCGCGAAGCCCTGGGCTGGGCCAGCGAGCCTTTTGTGATCCCCGAAGACGTGTACGCCGGCTGGGACGCCAAGGCCAACGGCCAGAGCGCAGAAGCCGCCTGGAACGAGCGTTTTGCCGCCTACACCGCCGCCTTCCCCGAGCTGGCTGCCGAGCTGACGCGCCGCATGAACGGCGACCTGCCCGCCAACTTTGCCCAGGTGGCCGTGGACACCGTAGTGGCCGCCCACACCAAGGGCGAAACCGTGGCCAGCCGCAAGGCCAGCCAGCTGGCGCTGGAAGCCTTCACCGCCGCCCTGCCCGAGCTGCTGGGCGGCAGCGCCGACCTGACCGGCTCCAACCTCACCAACACCAAGAGCACGCCCAACCTGCGCTTTGACATGCAAGGCCACGTGGTGAAGAACGAGGCTGGCGTGGGCGGCCGCCACATCAACTACGGCGTGCGCGAATTCGGCATGGCCGCCATCATGAACGGCGTGGCGCTGCATGGCGGCTTCATCCCCTACGGCGGCACCTTCCTGACCTTCAGCGACTACAGCCGCAACGCCATCCGCATGGCCGCGCTGATGAAGCAGCGCGTGATCCACGTGTTCACGCACGACTCCATCGGCCTGGGCGAAGACGGCCCTACGCACCAGTCCATCGAGCATGTGGCCAGCCTGCGCCTGATCCCCAACCTGGACGTCTGGCGCCCCGCCGACACGGCCGAAACCGCCGTGGCCTGGAGCGTGGCCCTGTCTAACCGCAACAAGCCCACCGTGCTGGCCCTGTCGCGCCAGAACCTCCCCTACGCCCCCAAGCGCGACCTGGGCGAGATCTCGCGCGGCGCCTATGTGCTGAGCGAACCCGCCGACGTGGGCATCAAGAAGAAGCCCGTGGCCGTGATCATCGCCACCGGCTCGGAAGTGCAGCTGGCGCT
Source organism: Acidovorax sp. (assembly GCA_018780365.1). Lineage (GTDB taxonomy): Bacteria > Pseudomonadota > Gammaproteobacteria > Burkholderiales > Burkholderiaceae_C > Acidovorax. The sequence goes on from JADMJR010000245.1 coordinate 10,721, forward strand.
CAAGGCCCAGCGCCTGCTGGCCGACAAGAAGATCGGCGTGCGCGTGGTCTCTATGCCCAGCACCACCACCTTCGACCGCGAAGACGCCAAGTACAAGAGCAGCGTGCTGCCCGCTGGCGTGCCCCGCGTGGCCGTGGAAATGGGCGTGACGGACGGCTGGTGGAAATACGGCTGCGCTGCCGTGGTGGGCATCGACACCTACGGCGAATCGGCCCCGGCACCGGTGCTGTTCAAGCACTTCGGCTTCACCGAAGAAAACGTGGCCGACGCGGTGCTGGTCGCCATCGGCGCGGCACGCCTGAAGCCCGCCAAAAAGGCCAGCAAGGCCAAGGCCCACTGAGACTCCTCCCGCCCGCTGCGTGCCCACTGCAGCAGTGGGCGCGCCACGGCAGATTCCTGATTTCGACTTTGCAACCTTGGAGAGACTACAAGCTATGACGATCAAGATTGGTATCAACGGTTTCGGCCGTATCGGCCGCAACGTGCTGCGCTCGGCCATCCAGAACTTCAGCGACATCGAAGTCGTTGGCATCAACGACCTGCTGGAGCCCGAGTACCTCGCGTACATGCTGCAGTACGACTCGGTGCACGGCCGCTTCAAGGGCGAAGTCTCGGTGGAAGGCAACACCCTGGTCGTCAACGGCAAGAAGATCCGCCTGACGCAAGAGCGCGACCCCGCCAACCTGAAGTGGAACGAAGTCGGCGCCGACGTGGTGATCGAATCCACCGGCCTGTTCCTGGACAAGGTCACCGCGCAAAAGCACATTGATGCCGGTGCCAAGAAAGTCATCCTGTCGGCCCCCTCCAAGGACGACACGCCCATGTTCGTGTTCGGCGTGAACCACGACACTTACGCGGGCCAGGCGATCATCTCCAACGCATCGTGCACCACCAACTGCCTGGCCCCTGTGGCCAAGGTGCTGAACGACAAGTGGGGCATCAAGCGCGGCCTGATGACCACCGTGCACGCAGCCACCGCCACGCAAAAGACCGTGGACGGCCCGTCCAACAAGGACTGGCGCGGCGGCCGTGGCATTCTGGAAAACATCATCCCCTCCAGCACCGGTGCTGCCAAGGCGGTGGGCGTGGTGATCCCTGCGCTGAACAAGAAGCTGACCGGCATGTCCTTCCGCGTGCCCACCTCCGACGTGTCGGTGGTGGACTTGACGGTGGAGCTGGACAAGGCTGCCACGTACGACGAAATCAAGGCCGAAATGAAGGCCCAGTCCGAAGGCGCCCTGAAAGGCGTGCTGGGCTACACCGAAGACAAGGTGGTGGCCACCGACTTCCGTGGCGACACCCGCACCTCGATCTTTGATGCCGACGCTGGCATCGCCCTGGACGGCACCTTCGTGAAGGTCGTGAGCTGGTACGACAACGAATGGGGCTACTCGAACAAATGCCTGGAAATGGTGCGCGTGGTTGCCAAGTAAGAAGTAAGCAACCACAAGCCACACCGCTTGTGGGAATGACGAAGCGTTAGTAGCAACTACGCTGTTCAAGCCGGTCGCCCGCAAGGGCCACCGGCTTTTTTTGCGCCCGCAGGGAGCCGCACCCGCCCCTTGCCGGCCCCCCCTGCGTGGACGCCCTCAGCCAGGGAAGGTCTCGGTATCCACCTCGCTCGCGCTCTGCGCGTTGTAGCGGGGGCCCACCACGGTGCTCTGGTTGATGAGCCCCTCCAGGCGCAGCATCGTGGCGGCATCCAGCCGCAGGTTCACGGCACCCAGGTCATCGTGCAGATGTTCCGCACTGGTGGTGCCCGGGATGGGGATGATGTGCTCGCCCCGGTGCAGCAGCCAGGCCAGTGCCAGCTGCGCAGGCGTGCAGCCCACATCCCGCGCCACCTGTTGGTAGCCGTCCAGCAGTTGCAGGTTGGCGGCATAGGCCTCAGGCGCAAAACGCGGCATGGCACGGCGGATGTCCTTGGCGTCGAGCGTGCTCACATCGCGCAAGTCTCCGCACAAGAATCCGCGCGCCACAGGGCTGAAGGCCACAAAGGCCACACCCAGTTCACGGCAGGCGTCCAGCACCGCAATCTCGGGGTTGCGCGTCCACAGCGAATACTCGGTCTGCACCGCCGTGATCGGGAACTCGGCATGCGCGCGGCGCAGCGTGGCTGCAGACACCTCGGAGAGCCCCACGGTGCGGATGTGCCCACGCTGCACCAGTTCGCCCAAAGCGCCCACACTTTCCTCAATCGGCACGCTCTTGTCCCAGCGGTGCAGGTAATACAGGTCGATCACATCGGTCTGCAGGCGGCGCAGGCTGTCTTCGCAGGTCTTGCGCAGCGTATCGGGCCGCCCATCGATCACGCGCACCAGCTTGCCGTCGCCCGCCACATCCACACCTTGCATGCCACATTTGCTGGCCAGGGTAAAGCGGCTGCGGTGTGGCTTCATCACCCGGCCCACCAGCGTTTCGTTGGCGCCAAAGCCATACAGCGTGGCGGTGTCGAACAGCGTCACGCCCGCATCCAGCGCGGCCAGCAGCACGCGCTCGCCCTGCTCGGCCGACACGGGCGCGCCATAGGCGTGCGAGAGGTTCATGCAGCCCAGGCCAATGGCCGAGACGGAGAAAGGTCCGATGGTTCTTTGTTGCATGCCGCGAGCTTACGGCAAGCGCGGCAGCCTACCGGGCGGCTCGGGCTTGGGGGTGGGTCTAAGGCTTTGCGGCGGGTGGCCGCTTGGCCCACAGCTCAATGCGCTCGCCCGCAGCGCAGGCAGCCACCAGCTCCGCAAACCGTGCCTCCCGGGTCGCATCGCGCTTGGCCGACGTGACCCAGTGCAGCATGCTCTTGCGGTAGCTGGGTGGGGTGGATTCCTGAAAGTACCGCCACGCGGCCTTGTTGCGCTGGAATGCGCGCAGCATGGGCGCGGGCAGCTCGGCCACACCCGACTGCTCATGGGAGTAGATGGCCGATTTGTGCGCCTTGCGGTGGGCAACGGCCGCCAGCCCCGCAGGCGTCATGCGGCCCACCGCCTGCAACTGCTCTACCTTAGAGATGTTGACTGCGCTCCAGATCGACGACGGCTTGCGCGGGGTGAAGCGGATCGAATACATGTGCTCGTCAATGCGCCGCCGGATGCCATCGATCCAGCCAAAGCACAGGGCTTCGTCCACCGACTCCGACCAGCCCATGCTGGGGCGGCCCGAGCCCACCTTGTGAAAGCCCACCAGCAACTCCTGCGCGCTGGCCGCATGGCGCTCCAGCCAATCGCGGAACGCCTGCGGGGTGGCAAAGAATGTGGGCGTGGGCGGCTGTGTCATGGTGCGGCAAACCTCCTTGCTTCGTGCCATCTTCCCGGCGGTTGCCGCTGCGGATGCGCAGGTTAGGCCACCACGGCTTCTTGCGCTTGCTCGGCATGCGGCCCCAGCGGCACCACACAAAGTGTCACGCCATCCAGCGTGAGCACCAGCCCCAACTGCCCACCCACCTGCACCACACCACCCACCGTGGCCGGTGCATGCGAGGCACGCGGCGGCGCGGGTTGCACGGAGCCATGCGTAGCCAACGCACTCACGGGCGGCTGGCGCAGCAGAGCCCACAGGGCCTTTGGATCCCGTGATTGCAGCGACTGCAGGTACAGGCGCAGCACCGCAGGGTCGGTGCCGTTGGGTTCATCGCGCCCATCGCCATGGCGGGTGTCGTCGCCTTCCCGAGCCTGCCGAAGGCGCAGCAACGCGCGGCGCAGCTGCTGGCGGCTGGCCGCTTCCGTCCGGCCACTGGCCTGCGCCAGCTCGGCGTGGCTGGCCTCGAACACCGCATGCAGCAGCACCGCAGCGCCCTCCGCAGGCGTCACGCACTCTGCCAGCCGCCGCAGTGCCAGCGTGGCCTGCTGCGCCAGCGCGGCATCGGCCTCCGCCGAGGGCGCGACCGTACCAGCGGCATTACCCTGCGCCGTCTGCATCACTTCGGTCAACCATTGCGCCATCCACTGGCGCCGCCGCAACCGGTCAATGGCCAGGTTGCGCACCACCGTCAGCAACCAGGCCTGGGCGGCATTGAGCGTTGTGGCGTTGGACTCCAGCGCGCGCACATAAGCGTCCTGCACGGTGTCCTCCGCATCGGCCGGGCCCAGCAGGCGCGTGGCGGCGCGAACCAGGGCGCTGCGGCTGGCGTTCGCCAGCGCCATCAGGTGTTCATCGTTCTGCATCGGGGCATGGTGCCACAGGCTGACGCAGGCCGCACATCGGCAGACAATGGCTCGCAGGCTGTTGTCACTACCTCCATCGCATGGGTTGGCGGCGTTCAACAGCCCGCAGCGCGAGGGGGCCGCCAGTCAACTTTCCTTGCGCCTTGCCGATAACCAGGGATGCAAATCGCCAGCACCTCTACCACCAGCAAGCTCTCTTCCTCCAGTGGCAGTAGCGACATCGCCAAGCTGCAAAAGCAGTTGCGCGAGCTGACCGAGCAGCTCAAGGGCTTGGCCAGCTCCGACATGGATGCCAAGGCCAAGCAACAGAAGGCCAAGTTGCTGCAGGCCCAGATTCAGATGGTGCAAGCCCAGATCACGGCGATACAGCGCGCGCAACAGCAAGAGCTGCAACGGGCCCAGGTGGCGAAGGCCGAAGGCACGGCGGCCAGTGCCGCGCAGCAGCAGAAGGCCCTATCGGCAACGGATCAACCTTCTGGCCTGGGGAACCGCGTCGATACCTACGCCTGACAACGATGGCTTGCTGAGCGGCTACACCCAAGATTTAGCACCCCGCCACCGGCATGCGCCAGCGCCGCATTTGCCTGCGGCGTCCGCGACAAGCTCCACGCGCCATTGCATGGACAATCCCGGCATGCCTGGCGTACCTACTACCACTTCACACCCCTCTTCCACCCGCCCCGTCCTGATCGCCGGTGGTGGCATTGGCGGTATGGCCACGGCCCTCACCCTGCACCAGATCGGCGTGCCCTGCATCGTCTTTGAATCGGTGCCCGAGCTGCAGCCGCTGGGCGTGGGTATCAACCTGCAGCCCAATGCTGTGCGGGAGCTGCACGACCTGGGGTTTGGCAACGACGTGCTGGACACCATTGGCCTGCAGGCGCGCGAATGGGCGCTGGTGGGGCGCAACGGGAACGAGGTTTACGCCGAGCCACGCGGCCTGCAGGCCGGCTACCACTGGCCGCAGTATTCGGTGCATCGGGGGCAGCTGCAGATGATGCTGTTCAACGCCGTGCGAGAGCGCCTGGGTGACGATGCCGTGCAACTGGGGCAGCGGGTGGTGGGCTACCGGCAGGATGCGAACGGCGTCACCGCCATCGTCGAGACACGCGACGGAGAGAAGCGGGAGGTGACGGGATCGCTGCTGATTGCCGCCGATGGCCTGCACTCGGCCGTGCGGGCGCAGATGCACCCCGCGCAGCCGCCCATCCAGTGGGGCGGCGCCATCATGTGGCGCGGCACCACGCCGGGGGTGCCTGTGCGAACGGGCGCTTCGTTTGTGGGCGTGGGCTCGCTGCGGCACCGTGTGGTGTTCTACCCCATCACACCGCCCGACCCGGCCACGGGCCTGGCCACCATCAACTGGATCGCCGAGATCACGGTGGACAACCAGGGCGGCTGGCAGCAGGGCGACTGGAACCGGCGTGTGGCGCTGGAGGAATTCGCTCACCACTTTGACGGCTGGAACTACAGCTGGCTCGACGTGCCCGCCATGCTGCGCGGCGCCAGGGACATTTTCGAGTACCCCATGATCGACCGCGACCCCGTGCCCACCTGGGTAGACGGCCGCGTGGCACTGCTGGGCGATGCGGCGCATGTGATGTACCCCGTGGGCTCCAACGGGGCCAGCCAGGCCATCGTGGATGCGCGCGTTTTGGGTGCGCAGCTCATTGCGCATGGCGTGGGCCCGCAGGCGCTGCGCGCCTACGACGACCAGCTGTGCAAGGACATCTCGGCGCTGGTGCTGCGCAACCGGGGGTCTGGGCCGTTTGGCCTGCTGGGGCTGGTGGACGAGCGCTGCGGTGGGGTGTTCGACCACATCGACGACGTGCTGCCGCGCGAGGAGCGCGAGGGCTTCATGGCCCGCTACAAGGCGGCGGCGGGCTTTGCGATAGAGACGCTGAATGCGGCGCCGCCCACCATTGCGCCGGGGCAGCGCGTGGCCGCAGGCTGAGGGGTGTCACGCCCGGCGTGTCTCG
>JADMJR010000157.1 GCA_018780365.1 Acidovorax sp.
GCGTGGTCTTGCCGCAGCCCGAGGGGCCGAGCAGCGCGATGAGTTCGCCCGAGGCGATGTCCAGGCTCACATCGCGCAGGGCCTGGAAGTCGCCGAACTGCTTGCTGACGTTACGGATTTCAATGCTCATGGTGTCGTTCCTTGGGAGGGCCGCTCGGGAGGAAGTTCGGCGGCGGCCTTCAGGGCCTGTTCGTTGCGGTGTTCGGCAATCGTCTTGATGACCAGCGTGACCAGGGCCAGCAGGGCCAGCAGCGATGCGGCAGCGAACGCAGCCACGGACTGGTACTCGTTGTAGAGGATTTCGACATGCAGCGGGATGGTGTTGGTCTGGCCCCGGATGTGGCCCGACACCACCGACACCGCACCAAACTCGCCCATGGCCCGCGCGTTGCACAAGATCACGCCGTACAGCAGGCCCCACTTGATGTTGGGCAGCGTCACGTACCAGAAAGTCTGCCAGCCGGTGGCCCCCAGCACGATGGCTGCCTGCTCCTCATCGTTGCCCTGGGCCTGCATCAGCGGGATGAGTTCACGCGCAATGAAGGGGAAGGTCACGAACACGGTGGCCAGCACGATGCCCGGCACGGCAAAGATGATCTTGATGTCGTGTGCCTGCAGCCAGGGGCCAAACCAGCCCTGTGCGCCGAACATCAGCACATAGATCAGGCCCGCCACCACGGGCGACACCGAGAACGGCAGGTCCACCAACGTGGTCAAGAACGCCTTGCCCTTGAACTCGTACTTGGCAATGCACCAGGCCGCCGCCACGCCGAACACCAGGTTCAGCGGCACGGCAATCAGCGCGGTGATCAGCGTGAGCTTGATGGCCGACCAGGCGTCGGGTTCGCGCAGGCCTTCGAGGTACGCGCCAAAGCCCTTGCGCAGCGCCTCGGCAAACACGGCGGCCAGCGGCAGCACCAGGAACAGCAGCATGAAGGCCAGCGCGATGGTGATCAGCGTGTAGCGCACCCATGGCGCCTCGGTCGTACCCGCCTGGGCGCGCCGGATGGTTCGGGAATTGTTGCCGCTCATGCTGGAGCCCCTGCGTGGCGACGCTGCCAGGCTTGCAGCGCGTTGATGATGAGCAGCAGGATGAAGGAGATGACCAGCATCACCACCGCCACGGCCGTGGCGCCCGCGTAGTCGTACTGCTCCAGCTTGCCGATGATGATGAGCGGCGTGATCTCGGACACCATGGGCATGTTGCCCGCGATGAAAATGACCGAACCATATTCACCCACGGCCCGCGCAAACGCCATGGCAAAGCCGGTGAGCAGCGCGGGGGTGATGGAGGGCAGGATGACCTTGGTGAAGGTCTGCAGGCGCGTGGCGCCCAGGCAGGTGGCGGCTTCTTCCAGCTCCTTCTCTGCATCTTCCAGCACGGGCTGCACGGTGCGCACCACAAACGGCAGACCGATGAAGATGAGCGCAATCACAATGCCCGCAGGCTTGAATGCGAGCTGGATGCCCATGGGCTCCAGGATGCTGCCGACCCAGCCGTTGCCTGCCAGCAGGGCCGTGAGCGAGATGCCCGCCACGGCGGTGGGCAGCGCAAAGGGCAAGTCCACCAGCGCATCCACGATTTTCTTGCCCGGGAACTTGTAGCGCACCAGCACCCAGGCAATCAGCAGGCCAAACACCAGGTTGACCAGCGCCGCGAGGAACGATGCGCCAAAGGTCAGCCGGTACGACGCCATCACGCGCGGTGCGCTGATGGCCGCCCAGAACTGCTCCCAGGTCAGAGTGAAGGTCTTGAAGATCAGTGCCGACAACGGGATCAGCACGATGATGCTCAAGTAGAAAAGGGTGTAGCCCAGAGACAGCCCGAAACCGGGCAGCACGCGCTTGGGCGCGCGCCGTCCGGCCGGGGCTGCGGCCACAGCGGTCGCAGTGGTCATAGATGCAGTGGTGAGTCGGGAGAAGCGCTGCGCCTATTTACTTGGCGCCGGGCGTGTACAGCTTGTCGAACTGGCCGCCATCGTTGAAGTGCACCTTCTGCGCTTCGGTCAGCGAGCCGAAGTACTTGGCCACGGTGAACTGCTTGAGCGGCTTGAAGGTGTCGGCGTACTTCTTGAGCACGGCCTCCGAACGGGGGCGGATGGCATGCTTGGCCGCGATCTCCTGCGCTTCTTCAGAGTACAGGTAGTCCAGGTAGGCCTTGGCCAGCTGGGCCGTGCCCTTCTTGGCCACGGTGCGCTCCACCACGGCCACGGGGTTCTCGGCCACCACGCTCACTGAGGGGTAGATCGCATCGACCTTGCCGGCACCGAACTCGCGGTCGATGGAGACCACTTCGGATTCAAAGGTGATCAGCACATCGCCCTGGTTGCGCTGCAGGAAGGTGGCCGTGGCGTCACGGCCGCCCTTGGCCAGGATAGGCACGTTCTTGTAGAGCTTGCCCACAAACTCGGCGGCCTGCGCCTCGGTGCCACCCTTTTCGCGCACGGCGCCCCAGGCAGCCAGGTAGGCATAACGGCCGTTGCCGCCGGTCTTGGGGTTCACCACAATCACCTGCACGCCGGGCTTGATGAGGTCGTCCCAGTCCTTGATGCCCTTGGGGTTGCCGTTGCGCACCAAAAACAGCATGGTCGAGGTGGTGGGCGATGCATCGTGCGGGAACTTCTTGGCCCAGTCCTTGGCGACCACGCCGCTGTCGGCCAGGAACTGCACGTCGGTGGTGGTGTTCATGGTCACCACGTCGGCGGCCAGGCCGTCGTTCACGGCACGCGCCTGGGCGCTGGAGCCCGCGTGCGACTGGTCGATCTTCACGTCCTGGCCAGTGGTCTTCTTGTAGTGCGCGGCAAAGGCGGCGTTGTAGTCCTTGTAAAACTCGCGGGCCACGTCATACGACACGTTCAACAGCGAATTCTGAGCGGCAGCCATGCCACTGGCGGCCAGGGCCAGGGAGGCAAGAAGGGTCTTGAGTTTCAAAGAAGTCATGGTGTTGTCGCCCAAAAAATTGCTGGAGATGCCGGATTGTGCGGAGGCGCCCTTAAAACTCAAAAGAATATATTCTTGTTAATTAATCGTAGATTGGCATATGGATTTTTCATCGACTCCCGGGGTCGATGGCCTGCTTGCTTTGACGATCATCCAAGCTGCGATCTTTCAAGCCAAAAAGACTTGATTAGCCACGTACCTCAGATACCCGCAGCAGCTTCAAAGGCAGTGGAGGAGTA
>JADMJR010000239.1 GCA_018780365.1 Acidovorax sp.
TGCCCGCCGCGCTGGCACAGGGCAAGGCCCGTTCGCGCAAGCTGATTGCCAACGAACTGGCCACCTTGGTGCCCAGCCGCCTGGCCGATGCTTGGGCCAGCCGCGAGGCCGACTGGCAGCGCCCTATCGCCGAGGCCAGCGACAAGGCCCTGGCGCGGCTGGCCGAGCAGCTGGCGCGCTGGGAGCTGACACCCACGGGCACCGAGGGCTACAAGAAGGCCGAGGTCACCCTCGGCGGCGTGGACACACGCGTGCTGTCGCAGCAAACCATGGAGTGCAAGACGCAGCCGGGCCTGTACTTCATTGGCGAGGTGGTCGATGTGACGGGCTGGCTGGGGGGCTACAACTTTCAGTGGGCCTGGGCCAGCGCTGCGGCCTGTGCGCAGGCGCTGCCGCCAGCGGAGCACTGACACATTCCCTTCGCCATCGGCGATGGGCCATCGCATCTACACTCCCACCAGCAACGCAGCGCTTGACCAATCACACGTTAGGGGCCCCGCATGGACGGATTCGAACGCGCAGAAAAGTACCAAGCGGCCGCAACGGCCGTGGGCGCGCTGGTCGCCCTCGTCCCTGCGGCCAGCGTGGGCGGGAACATCTTCATCGCCATCCTTGCAGCGCTGGGCGTGGGCTCGCTGGCCGGGGGGGCGGTGATGGTGTGGTGGCTGCGCACCGACGAAGGCGATGCCTACCTGCGGGCCGACTCGCGCATCTCGGGCCGGTCCACCTCGCGCACCTCGCTGTGGCTGGGCAACCTATCGCCCGGCGTGGTCCTGCTCGGGCTGGCCGTTTTGCTGCACATGCGGCTCGCGTGAGGACGGCCGGGGGGCGCTGACCAGCACCGAGCGGCCCTCACACCAGCAGCGGGGCCGGTGGTGTGCTGACCGCGTCCGGCCCACGCTGCGATCCGACCTGCAGCACGCAGTGCTGCTGCGCCCAGGACTGCAGCGCCTCGGGCGGCAGTGGACGGCTGAAGTAGTAACCCTGCAGCTCCTCGCAATCCAGCGCGCTCAGCACCTGGGCCGTGGCCAGGTCTTCCACCCCCTCGGCCACGATCTTGAGCCCCAGCGTGTGGCCCAACGCAATGATGGCGCGTGTGATGGCCATGTCGGCGGGGTTGCTCAGCATGTCGTGCACAAAGGACTTGTCGACCTTGAGCCGGTCGATGTCAAAACGCTTGAGGTAGGCCAGGCTGGAATAGCCGGTGCCGAAGTCGTCGATGGACAGTTGCACGCCCAGCAGCTTGAGCGCGGCCAGCTGCAGCTCGGCGGCGTGGGCGTTGTCCATGAGCTGCGACTCGGTGATCTCCAGCTCCAGCCGGTGGGCGGGCATGCCGGTGCGGGCGAGCAGCGCCTCGATGTCGGACACCAGCAGCGGGTCGGACAACTGCGCAGCCGAGAGGTTGACCGACACCGACACATCCGCCAACGGGTGCGCCGCGGCATGCAGGCCCGCGCCCGCCGGCAGCGCCTGCCAACACATCCACTGCTCGCAGGCCTGCTGCAGCACCCAGCCGCCGATGGCGCGGATCATGCCGCTTTCTTCGGCAATGGGGATGAACTCGCTGGGCGGGATGGCGCCCAGCACCGGGCTGTTCCAGCGCAGCAGCGCCTCCACGCCCAGCAGGTGCGCGCCCTTGGCAGACAGGCGCGGCTGGTAGTGCAGGCTCAGCTCGTGGCGCTCCAGCGCGCGGCGCAGTTGCTGCTCCATGGTCTGGCGCGCCACCGCACGCTGGTCGGTCTCCATCGAATAGAACAGCGCCATGTCGCGCCCGGTGGTCTTGGCCTCGTACATGGCGGCGTCGGCGCGGCGCATGAGTTCGTCGATGTCGCTGCCGTCCTCGGGGTACACCGCAATGCCCACGCTGCACGACACGTTCAGCTCGTGCCCTTCCACCGGGTGGCTCTGGCGGATGAGCGGGATCAGGCGCCGCTCCACCAACTGCTGCACGTCCTCGCGCCCGGCCACGTCGCGCATGACCACCACAAACTCGTCGCCGCCCAGGCGGCTCACGGTGTCGCGGCTGCGCACGGCCTGCGTGAGGCGTGCGGCCACCGAGCGCAGCAGGCCGTCGCCAATGTGGTGACCCAGCGTGTCGTTGATGGACTTGAAGCGGTCCAGGTCGATGAACAGCACCGCCACCTTCTCGCCCGTGATGGGCGCCTGCGCCAGCGCCATCTGCAGGCGCTGCACACAGAGCGAGCGGTTGGGCAGCTCGGTCAACACATCGTGGTGCGCCAGGAACTGGATGCGCTCCTCGTTGTGCTTGCGGTCGGTGATGTCGATGGCGATGCCGATGTGGTTGGCCACCGCGCCACTGTTGTTATGGCCCTTGCTCTCGCGCACGGCCGACACCATGAGCCAGGCCGGATAGGTCTCGCCCGAGCGGCGGCGAAACCGCACCTCGCCCTGCCACGACTCCTTGTCGAGCATGGTGCGGTGGATCTGCGCCGACAGCGGCTCGGCGCCCGCCTCTTCCAGCAGAAAGCCCAGGTCCTCGCCGATGACCTCGTAGAAGTCGTAGTGCGTGCTGCGGCAGAACGCCTTGTTCACGCTGATGATCTGCTGGTCGGCGTTCATGATGATGATGCCCTCGGAAGAGGCCTCGAACACCTTGGCCCACAGCTCCAGCCGCTGCTCCATCACCTTGAGCACGTTGATGGGCGTGAAGGCGGTGAGCACCGCATCGCGCCCCTGGAACACCAGGCGCCGCGCCGACAGCACGGCCCAGGACGGCTCGGGGCTGCTCTTCCAGCGCACCTCGAACTCATCGACCAAGCCCTGGTCCGCCAGGCGCTGGAAAAACCGCGCGCGCACGCCCGGCTCCAGCCCTGCCGCCCAGGGGTCGGTCTTGCGCCCGCCCAGCCAGTGGGCGGCAGGTGCGTTGGAGTGCAGCACCTCGTGCTCGGGGATGGAGGTGACCACCATGGGGATGGGAAAGGCCTCCACCAGCTCGCGCTGGGCTTCGGCCGCCCGGGCGCTGGCGGCCAGTTCCTGCTGCAGCAGGCGGTCGCGGTCGAGCTGGGACAACATCTCGTTGAAGGCCGTGACCAGGCGGCCAATCTCGTCGCGGCTCGACCAGTGCGCGCGCAGGGTGTGGTCGCCGCTCTTGCGCACCTCGTCGGCCACGCGCGCCAGCTGCTGCAGCGGCTTGGCGATCTGCCGGGCCACCAGCGTCACCAGGCTCAGGATGCAGCCCAGCAGCACCAGCGCCGTGCCCAGGTGCAGCCACATGCGCGCAAACAGGCTGTCCACGCGCTGGTTCAGCAAGCGCTCCAGGTCCACGATGCCCACCGCCCAGGCATCGCGCAGCGCCCCCAGCACCTGCGCCTGCTGCGCGCCGACCTGTGCCTGGGTCAGGCGCGACTCTCCGGCGGCAATGCCCTGCAGCAGCGCCTGAAAACCCTCCAGCGAGGCCTTGAGCGCCTCGCGCTGATGGACCAGCGCTGCCCGCATCTCCGGCGAGCCCGCAATGAAGGCCTGGTTGTAGTCCGACTCGATGCCCAGCATCACCGCATCCAGCCGCCCCACCAGCGTGAGCAGTTCCGACGACCACTGTGGCCCGCGCCCCGAGGGCGCGGCGTTCAGAAAACTCACGGTGTCGTGCACGGCCTGCAGCAACTCCGGGAAACGCAGCACCACCAGCGACATCACGTAGTAGCTGTCCAGGTCCGGGTCGAGGATCAGGTTGGACTGGTTGCCCACGGTGGTGAGCAGCTCGCGGCCCTCGCGCAGCAACTGGCTGCGCTGGCGGGTGAGCATCTGCGCATCGGCCGCCCCAGAGGCAGGCACCGCACCGCCCGACAACTGCTGCAGCGCGGTGCTGAAACGCTGGCCTGCCTCGGTGGTGTGCAACTGCTCATCGTGGGCCACACGCACCCCCGAAAGCCGGTTGAGCACATCCGCCACCCGCGGGGGCTGCAAAGAGGCATCGAGAAACTGCCCCATCAGGCCATCACGCACCACCGCCGCGTAGGTGGTGCCCACGATCTCCTTGCGGGTGAAATCGATGGCCAGGTACTTCTCGTGGATCAGGATGCTGGAGACGTAGATCACCGCCGTCAGATCCAGCAGATAGATGAGCATGAGCTTGCGGCCCACACTGAGGCGGCCCAACCAGCCCGATACGCGGTGCATGAATGCCATGGTGTCTGCGGCAAGGCGCGCCCGGGTGGATAACCTGGGCAGCCCACCGGCGGTGGTAAATGAGTGTTACAACACGAAGCAATTTCCACGCCATTTCACGGCCCCTGCGATGTACTCAGGTCTGCGCGCCCGTGAACAACCCCACCCCCGCAGCCCTTTCAAACTGGCGCGGCCCCGGCGAGTGCCGCCGAAAGGCGGCACGGGGGGCGCTTCATTCAGCTATAATCTCCGGCTTCGCTGGCAATGCCCCGTCGGCCAAATACTAGTTACAGACGGGGAAACCGCCACGCATGGTCTTGAGGCCCGATCTCCCCAAGACCCGCTGCGGGCAAAATTTTGGAAAACATTAGCTAATGACTACGATCCGCGTAAAAGAAAACGAACCCTTTGACGTTGCACTGCGCCGCTTCAAGCGCACCATTGAAAAGCTCGGCCTGCTGACCGACCTGCGCGCCCGTGAGTTCTACGAAAAGCCCACCGCCGAGCGCAAGCGCAAGAAGGCAGCCGCCGTGAAGCGCCACTACAAGCGCGTTCGCAGCATGCAACTGCCCAAGAAGATGTACTGATCTTCGGACCCCAAGCCTTGTCGCTTGGAGCCCCAAACCCGCGCTAGGGACGCCAAGCGCGGGTTTTTGTTTTTTCGGGTCTGCACAAAGCCCCTCTGGCGCCGTTGCAGCGCCTTGCCGTAGCAAAACTACTGCCTGCGGCGCTGCGCCTGGCCAGAGGGGCTTTGTGCAAACCCTCCGTCCCTGTCTGAAACCCCAAAAAAGGAAGCCGCCATGAGCCTCAAGGACCAGATCACCGAAGACATGAAGACCGCCATGCGCGCCAAGGACAGCGAACGCCTGCTGACCATCCGCATGCTGCTGGCCGCCATGAAGCAAAAGGAAGTGGACGAGCGCATCGTGCTGGACGACGTGGCCGTGGTCGCCATCGTCGACAAGCTCATCAAGCAGCGCAAGGACTCCATCGCCGCGTTCGAGCTGGCCGCGCGCCAGGACCTGGCCGACAAGGAAAAGGCCGAGATGGCCGTGCTGCAGGGTTACCTGCCCGAGCGCATGTCCGCCGAAGAAACCCTGGCCGCCGTAAAAGCCATCGTGGCCGAGCTGGGCGCCGCTGGCCCTGGCGACATGGGCAAGGTGATGGGCGTGGTCAAGACCCGCCTGGCAGGCAAGGCCGACATGGGCCAGGTGTCGGCTGCGGTGAAGGCCGCGCTGGCAGGCTGATCCGCCAACGACCAGAACCCCGATCACGCCACACCGTGGGCTGCACAGCGGCCTGCGGCGTGGTCAATATCATTTTGATAGCTGCTTGCGCTTACCAGATAGGCGCAAGCAGCTATTTTTACTTCAAGCCGCGCCGCTCTTGCCAGCGCCCTCATCGCCCGCCCCCGGCACCATCCACCCGGCGCGGAAGTGCTCCTGCAGAAACTCCACGCACACCCGCACCTTGGCCGAGCGCTCCAGCCGTGTGGGGTACACGGCCCACACATTGGCCTCCTGCTGCCACTGCGGCAGCACCTGCACCAGGCGCCCGGCCTGCAGGTGCGCGCCCACATCCCACAACGAGCGCAGCACCACGCCGCGCCCATCCACCGCCCACTGCACGGCCATCTCGCCGTTGTTGGCCGACAGCGGGCCGCGCACCTTGACCGACTCTTCCTGCGCGCCGCTGCGCAGGCGCCACACGCCAAACGGGTGGTCGCGCTCCTTGATCACCAGGCAGTCGTGTGCGGCCAGGTCGGCCACCGCGCGGGGCATGCCTTTGCGCGCCAGATACGTGGGCGCCGCGCACAACACACGGTGGTTGTCGGCCAGGCGGCGGGCAATGAGGTGCGGGGCAATTTCATCGCCCACGCGCACGTCCAGGTCAAACCCTTCGCCCGCCACGTCCACCAGCCGGTCGAACACCTCCAGCCGCACCTGCAGGCCCGGATGCTGCTCCACCAGCCGCGACAGCGCGGGCGCCACGATCTGCCGACCAAAACCAAAGCTGCTGCTCACGCGCAGCAGCCCACGCGGCTCGCTGCGCGTGACAGCCACCTCCTGCATCAGCTGCTCCATGTCGTCGAGGATGCGCTGCGCCCAGTGGAAAACACGCTCGCCCTCCTCCGTCACCGCCACCCGCCGCGTGGTGCGGTGCAGCAGCTTGACCTGCAGATCCTGCTCCAACAGGCGGATGCGTTTGCTCACGTAAGCGGGGGACGTGCCCAGCTCGGTGGCCGCGCCGCCAAAGCTCGCCTTGCGCACGACGGCCGTGAACACACGCAGGTCTTCAGCCGCAGGATTTTTATGCACGATGTGTGAAGGATGAGGCCACAGTTGGCGGATTGTAGTTTTTTGTGGCGCTGGAAACAATACATCCCATAACGCTGGCTAGCCCCCACGGCAGCCTCCCGCCACTTCTTCCAAGGACCACTTCATGGCCACCTCCACCACTCCCCAAACCTACCGCATCGCCCTCATCGCCGGAGACGGCATCGGCAAGGAAGTGCTGCCCGAAGGCCTGCGTGTGGTGCAGGCGGCTGCGCAGCGTTTCGGCATTGCGCTCGAAACCACCTCCATCGACTGGGCCAGCTGCGACTACTACGCCGCCCACGGAAAAATGATGCCCGATGACTGGAAGGCGCAGCTTGCGGGCATGGACGCGATCTTCTTCGGCGCCGTCGGCTGGCCTGCCACCGTGCCGGACCACGTGTCCCTGTGGGGGTCCCTGCTCAAGTTCCGCCGCGAGTTCGACCAGTACATCAACCTGCGCCCCGTGCGCCTGTTTGAAGGCGTGCCTTGCCCCCTGGCCGGCCGCAAGCCCGGCGACATCGACTACTACGTGGTGCGCGAGAACACCGAGGGTGAATACACGTCGCTCGGCGGCATCATGTACGAAGGCACCGACCGCGAAATCGTGATCCAGGAGTCGGTCTACTCGCGCCACGGCGCCAACCGCCTGCTGAAGTTCGCCTTCGACCTGGCCCAGAGCCGCGCCAAGAAGCACGTGACCCTGGCCACCAAGAGCAACGGCATCGCCATCAGCATGCCCTGGTGGGACCAGCGCGCCGACGACGTCGCCAAGGGCTACCCCGAGGTCACGCTGGACAAGCAGCACATCGACATCCTCACCGCCCGCTTCGTGCTGCAGCCCGGCCGCTTTGACGTGGTGGCTGCCACCAACCTGTTTGGCGACATCCTCTCCGACCTGGGCCCGGCTACCACCGGCACCATCGGCCTGGCGCCGTCGGCCAACCTGAACCCTGAGCGCCACTTCCCCAGCCTGTTCGAGCCCGTGCATGGCTCGGCGCCCGACATCTATGGCAAGAACATCGCCAACCCGATTGCGATGATCTGGTCGGGCGCGCTGATGCTGGACTTCCTCACCCAGGGTCAGGGCGCAGGACGGGCGGCGCACGATGCCATCGTCAACGCCATCGAAGAAGTGATCAAAAGCGGCCCGCGCACGCCGGACCTGGGCGGCACGGCCAGCACCACCCAGGTGGGCGAGGCGATTGCGGCGCGGGTGGCTGGGCACTGAGCCACGGCCCTCGCCTTAACGCTCCTATTTCAATAGCTTAAAAGGCATATCCACCGCGCGGCAACGGCCATTTTTGCTTGAAAAAACGGGTTATGTGGCAATGTCCTCGTGCAGACAGAGGTAGTTGCCCTCGGTGTCCTTGAACCACGCGGCCTTCTCGGCGCCCAGCACACACACGTGATTGACGGTCTTGAGGCCCGGGAAGTCGTAGTCCTCGAAGACCACCTTCGCGCGTTTCAGCGCGTCGATGGTGCCTGCGATGTCGGCCACCTGAAAGCTGATGGCCGTGTGGTCGGCCTTGGTGCCTTCCGGCTTGGGGAACAGCGCCAGCGTGCTGCCCCCCACCGCATAGACAAACTTGCCATCGGGCCGGAACCCGCCGGGTTTCAGCCCCAGGCAACCCTCGTAGAAGGTGCGGGCGCGGTCCATGTCCATCACGGGCAGCATGGTGGTTACAGAGGCATCGGACAACATACCAAGTCCTTTCTCTCAATACCGGCCCTGGGCCTTGCAGCCTCCTGGTGTGCACCAAGCCCCGGTCCGGGCCGCCTGACCGGCTTTGCAGTGTAGGCCGATCCCCACCGTCACACCAGCGCAGGACGAGCAGGAAGAGCAGGCCTTGTAGACGCCCACCTCCATCACCCCCCATGGGGCGGCACCCTGAAGTTCTCGGTGATGTGTTTTTCGGCGCGCGCCAGGGCGGCGAAAAGCGCCACCAGCCGCCGCAGGCAAGCGACGCGTGCGCGCCGAAGCCAGCGGCCCTGCCCTGCCAAGGTGGCAGATGCCTTCGGCACCGCGCCTGCGGGCGGGTGGGCACTGAGTTCATTGGCATTACGAGGGTCCAAACGGGTGGGATGCAACATGGCCCGCATGCTCGGGCTTGGCTTACCATCTGTAAAGTTGAATTCAATGAAGCCTCAATTCATAAAAACTGATGCGTAACTTCAACCTGGACCACCTGCAGACGCTGATTGCCATTGCCGACCTGGGCAACTTTGCAGCGGCCGCACAGGCGCTGCACCTGGCGCCACCCACCATCAGCCTGCACATCAAGGAGCTGGAATCGCGCCTGCAGGCCGACCTGGTGGTGCGGGGCCGACGGCAGGCCGAGTTGACCCCTGCGGGCGAGGTGCTGGTGCAGGAGGGGCGCCAGCTGCTGCTCGCCTGCGACGACCTGATGGAGCGCGTGCGCCGCCGCGCCTCGGGGCGCGAGGGCATCGTGCGCATGGGGGTGTCGGCAGGCGTCAGCACGCAGCTGCTGCCGCGCATGCTGGAGTCGCTGGCAGCGCGCTGCCCCGGGGTGGAGATCCGGCTGGAGGCGGTCGGCTCTGCCGATTCGATGCAGCGGCTCAAGGCGGGCACGCTCGACATCGGGATCATCGCCAGCCCCCAACCGCCTTTGGCCGAGGTGCGCCAGACCCCCTGGCGCAACGACCCCATGGTGGCCCTGCTGCCCGCAGCGTGGGAGGCGCCCGAGTTCGTGACCCCTGACTGGCTGGCCAGCCGCCGCTGGGCATCGTTTGCGCCCGCCACCCAGATGCACGGGCTGATTGCCAACTGGTTTGGCCAGGCGGGCCACCACCCTCGCCCCTTTCTGGCCCTGAGCTACCCCGGCGCGCTCAAGAGCCTGGCGGTGGCCAGCCAGTGCGCCGCGCTGCTACCGCTGGAAGAGGTGGAGGACCAGCAGGGGGCGGCCGACGTGCAGATCCGCCACCTGCAGCCGCCGCTCATGCGCCCCATGGCCGTGGCCCACCGCCACCAGCCACCACCCTCCCCGGCTGTGGAAGGTGTTCTGCAATTGCTGGCCGACTTTGCAGACTGACGGCTGCGGGCTGCGCGCCGCCGTCCGCCATCACGCGGGCGGCAAGCCCTGAGCACCGGCAGAACGCGACACCGCAAACCGCCGAAGGTAGGGCTGGACCAACAAATACAGCCCCGTTAACAGCAGCAGCGCCAGCGGCGGCAGGGGAGCGTACGTCACCCAATCCGGCGGGTTGCCCGCACCCTGCGCTCGGGCCACAAAGTTGGCGATGACGGCCAGCGTGAACGCCATCGACACCCCGCGGTGAAAGCGCCGAATGCCCCCACCCGTGCTCATTGCGCATCTCCGGCGGCAAGCTGGATCAGCTTCCAGCCATTGCCCGCCGGGTCGCGAAAACCTGCGTCCACGTTGCCGTAGCGGTCCACGGGCTCCTGCGTGAACTCCACACCCTGGTCGCGCAGCCGGGCATACGCAGCGCGGCAGTCCGCCACATGCAACACCAGTGGCGGCATCGCGCCCTTGGCCACCATGGCGCGCAGCGTCTGCGCCGTGGCGGCATCGTGGATGGGCGGGCCGGGTGTGAACAGCCCCAGCTGAAAGTCCGGCTGATCGGGGTGCTGCACCGTCAGCCAACGGTACGGCCCGTTGCGCACGTCGGTGTGCACACGAAACCCCAGCTTGCCCTCATAAAACGCCAGCGCCTCGTCCTGGTCGTCCACATACACACCCACCACACCAATGCCTTGGTTCGTTGTCATCAGATCTCCTTGGTTGTTGCTGACGGGTTTGTACCTTCCGCCAGGCGGCGGCGCTTCTCCAAAACTGCTGTGGTGAGGTCGGGGCGCTGTACGGCTTTCAACACACAGGCGGGCACCTGGTCCAGGGGCGTAGCGCTGGCCTGGACCTCCCGCCGTACCGCACTGGGGCTCTGCCCCGTGATGTCGCGAAAGATGCGCCCGAAGGTGCCCAGGCTTTCCCACCCGGTGGCAAAGGCGATCTCGGTGACGGGCAAGTCTGTATCACGCAGCAGCGTGGTGGCCTGTTCGATGCGCCGGGTCAGCAGGTAGCGGTGGGGCGGGATGCCAAAGGCTTGCCGGAAAGACCGGGCGAAATGCGCTGGTGACACGCCGCTGACCTCGGCCAGCCGCTGCACCGGCCAGGCCTCGTGCGACGCGGTGTCCATGCGGTCCTTGGCACGCAGCAGGCGGCGCAGCAGGGCCGGGTCCTGCCGCGCAGCGGGTTCGCCCGGTGCAGGGGCCGAAGTGCCGGGTGGCTCGCTAAAAGACAAGGGTTCCGGGCGCTCAGAGGGCATGCACAGAGCATATCGCCGTGCGCGGGCATGGACATGGGCAGCGCGCGCAGCGGGGCGATGGAGACAGCCCCTCCGCAAGCAAAAAGGCCCCCGCAGTGAACGAGGGCCTTGTCTTTTCCGTCAGCGCGGCTGCCCGCGCAGGCTGCGCCACCGCTTGGGCATCAGCTGCCCGCCACCTTCATGCGGTTCACCAGGATCGAGCCCACGGTCTTGGCGCCGTAGTTGTAGGCGTCGGCGCCCACGGCCTCGATGCCCTTGAGCATGTCTTTCAGGTTGCCCGCAATGGTGATCTCATGCACCGGGTAGGCAATGCGGCCGTTCTCGACCCAGAAGCCGCTCGCGCCGCGCGAGTAATCGCCGGTCACGTAGTTCACGCCCTGGCCCATCAGCTCGACCACAAAAAGGCCCGTGCCCAGCTTTTGCAGCATGGCGTCGAGGTCGTCGCCCGCTTGCGTGAGGCGCGAGGTCATCACCAGGTTGTGCGAGCCGCCCGCATTGCCCGTGGTCTTCATGCCCAGTTTGCGGGCCGAGTAGCTGGACAGGAAATAGCCCTCGACGCGCCCTCCTTTGACCACCTTGCGCGGCGCCACGCGCACGCCTTCTTCGTCGAACGGCGAGCTGCCCTTGCCGCCCAGCACAAACGGGTCTTCGAGAATGTCGATGTGCTTGGGGAAAACCATCTTGCCCAGCGAGTCGAGCAAAAAGCTGCTCTTGCGGTAGAGCGAGCCACCACTGACAGCCTGCACAAAACCGCCCAGCAGGCCCGCAGCCAGGGTGGATTCAAACAGCACGGGGCACTGCGTGGTGGGGATCTTGCGGCTGCCCAGGCGGCTCAGGGCACGCTGCGCGGCGTAGCGGCCCACGGCCTCGGGCGAGGCCAGATCGGCGGCGTTGCGCATGGAGCTGTACCAGGCGTCGCGCTGCATCTCGGCGTTGCGGCCGGGCAGCGAGGCGATGGGCGCCACCGAAAAGCTGTGGCGCGAGCTGGCATAGCCGCCGCGAAAGCCCCGCGTGTGGGCGCTGAAAAAATGGCTCTGCTGCGCCGACACGCCCGCGCCTTCGCTGTTGGTGATGCGGCGGTGCGTCTTGAGCGCGGCGGCCTCGCAGGCTTTGGCGATTTCAGCAGCCTCTTCGCTCGTGACGGCCCAGGGGTGAAAGAGTTGCAGATCGCGGTGGGTGTCTGCGGGCGCAATGTCCTGCGCATCGGGCAAACCGGCCACGGGGTCTTCGGCCGTGAAGCGGGCGATGTCATACGCGGCCTGCACCGTTTGCTCGATGGCACGGGTGGAAAAATCGGAGGTGCTGGCATTGCCACGGCGGTGGCCGATATAGACCGTCACGCCCAGGGATTTGTCGCGGTTGCGCTCCACGTTCTCCAGCTCGCCTTTGCGCACGCTGACCGACAGGCCACAGCCTTCGGAGGCCTCGGCGCCCGCGTCGCTGGCGCCCAGTTTTTTGGCATGCGCCAGGGCGCGGTCCACCAGCTCTTCAAAAAACGGACGGCTGTAGCTGAAGCCGCTGTCGGGGGTGCGTGAGGGGGCCAGGGCTTGCGCGGCAGCCGGGGCGCTTTGGGAGCGCGCGGCGCGGGTGGAGGGTTTATTCATAGCGGCAGCTATGATACTTGCCGCTGTGGCGCGCTCTGCGCCGCTTCTCTTTTTGCCCCCACCCATGTCACGCAAACCCAAAAAAGGCTACTTTGTGCGAGGCCAGTTCGTTGCCGAAGGCAGCGAAATGGACATTCAGCTCAAGGCCGAACTCAAAGGCACGCCCGATGCCAGTCGCACCGATCTCAAGCGCGAAAGCGACGAACTGCAGGACCTGGGCAAGGAGCTGTTGAGCCTGCGCGCCGACCTGTTCGACGCCGTGGGCCTGCCCGACAAGCTGGCGGATGCCCTGGCCGAGGCCAAGCGCATCACCAACTTCGAAGGCAAACGCCGCCAGATGCAGTACGTGGGCAAGCTCATGCGCAAGCTCGAACCCGCGCTGGTGTTGGCCGCACGCCAGGCCCTGGAAGAGCAGCACAAGGGCTCGGCCACCGAAAAACTGCAACTGCACCTGGCCGAACAGTGGCGCGACCGCCTGATCGCCGATGACGACGCCCTCGCCCCCTGGATGGCCGAGCACCCCGACACCGACACCCAGCAGCTGCGCGCCCTGATCCGCCAGGCCCGCAAGGATGCCCCCCCCGCCGACAAGGCCGCAGCGTCGCAAGGCCTGGCCCCACGCAAGGGCCGCGCCTACCGCGAACTGTTCCAGCTGGTGCGCGAGCACATGGGCAACACGGGCAACACAGACGCCGACGCGGCTGAAGAGGACGGCGAGGATGAGTGAGCACAGCGGCCACGACCCGGTGCGCATTGGCATCGTCTCCATCAGCGACCGCGCCAGCAGCGGTGTCTATGAAGACAAGGGCCTGCCCGCGCTGCAGGACTGGCTCACCCGCACGCTGCACAACCCCATCACGTTTGAATCACGCCTGATCCCCGACGAGCAGGACGGCATCAGCGCCGCGCTGATCGCGCTGGTAGATGCAGGCTGTTGCCTGGTGCTGACCACTGGCGGCACCGGCCCCGCCCTGCGCGACGTGACCCCCGAGGCCACGCTGGCCGTGGCGCACAAGGAGATGCCGGGCTTTGGCGAACAGATGCGCCAGATCAGCCTGAAGTTTGTGCCCACCGCCATCCTGTCGCGCCAGGTGGCCGTGGTGCGCGGCCAGAGCCTCATCATCAACCTGCCCGGCCAGCCCAAGGCGATTGCCGAAACCCTGGAAGGCCTGAAGGACGCCGATGGCCAGCAGATCGTGCCCGGCATCTTTGCTGCCGTGCCGTACTGCGTGGACCTGATTGGCGGCCCGTATCTGGAAACGCGCGACGAGGTCTGCAAGGCGTTCCGGCCCAAAAACGCGGTGCGTGCGCCCCACCCGGCTTGACGCCTCAAGAGTCAAAGCAAAAATAGCTGCTAGCGCGCAACCTGTATGCGCTAGCAGCTATATTTTTTATAGCGCTTCGATGTTTGAATGCAGCGCAGGCAAGCTGCTACTTGCCCACCAGCTCATTGAGCTTGACCGCCTCAAACTGCTCCTTGAGCGCCGCATCACACGGCACGCAGTCCTTGTTCTGCGGGTTGGCGGACAGCTTCTCGATGGCCTGCCACAACAGCGCGATCTGGTGCTCTTGCGATGAAGCGTTGTCGATCAGCCCGCGCATGGCCTGCGAAAGCGGGTCGTCCTCTTGTGTGATGCCATAGGCCGTGAACTTGTGCGCCTGCTGGGGCTCGGTCACGTCGGCGCTCTGACCTGCCTTGGACGGGATGATGCGCGCAGGAATGCCCACCGCCGTCGCGCCTGGGGGGACGGGCTTGATGACCACGGCGTTGCTGCCGATCTTGGCGCCATCGCCCACCTCAAAGCCGCCCAGCACCTTGGCCCCCGCGCTCACCACCACATCCTTGCCCAGCGTGGGATGGCGCTTGGCGCCCTTGTAGAGCGATGTGCCACCCAGCGTAACGCCCTGGTAGATGGTGCAGCCGTCGCCGATCTCGGCAGTCTCGCCCACCACCACGCCCATGGCGTGGTCGAAGAACACACGCTCGCCAATCTTGGCACCGGGGTGGATCTCGATGCCCGTGAACCAGCGCGCAAAGTGCGAGATGAAACGCCCCAGCCACTTCAGGCCGTGGTGCCAGCACCAGTGCGCGGGGCGGTGCAGCCAGATCGCGTGCAGGCCCGGATAACAGGTGATCACCTCCCACGTGCTGCGCGCGGCAGGATCGCGGTCGAGGATGCACTGGATATCGGAACGCAGGCGGGCAAACATCGGTTCTTTTGGTTATGTGTTTATGGGCTGCACAGTCTATCGTTTCGCCTCGGCCGTCTCGATCATGGCCTTGGCGACACCTCTCAAGATGTGGATTTCCTCCGGGCTGAGCTGCGCGCGGTTGAAAAGCTGGTTAAGGCGGGGCATGAGCTTCTTGGGCGCGGCCGGGTCCAGGAAGCCGATGGAGGTGAGCGCCTGCTCCCAATGGCCCAGCATGCCCGCCACCTGCGCGGCATCGGCCAGCGCGCGCGGTGGTGTGGCATCCAACACCGCAAAACCGCCCAGCGCCTGGCGCCATTCGTAGGCAATCACCTGGATGGCCGCGCCCAGGTTGAGCGAACCAAAACCGGGGTTGGTGGGAATCGACAGCGCCACATGGCAGCGGTAGACATCCTCGTTGGTCATGCCAAACCGCTCGGAGCCAAACAGGAAGGCCACGCCCGCCTGGCGAGCCACCTCGGGTGCTGCAGCCCCTGGATTTGAGGCATTTTTGGCCTCTTGCGCGCATCCATCAAGCGCCGATAGCTCCTGATTTAATAGCATTTCAAAATGCGCACGCGGCGTGGCCGTGGGCGGGCCGAAGTCGCGCGGCGTCATGGCCGTGGCGCACAGGTGGCTGATGCCGTCCAGCGCCTCGTCCAGCGTGGCCACAATGCGCGCGTTGTTCAGCACGTCCAGGGCGCCGCTGGCGCGCTGGATGGTTTCCTCGCGCCGCAGCACGTTGGCCCAGCGGGGCGCCACCAGCACCAGGTCGTCGAAACCCATGGTTTTCATGGCGCGGGCGGCGGCGCCCACATTGCCGGCGTGGCTGGTGTTGATCAGGACGAAACGGGTCTTCATGGGCGGGCGGAGCAGGAGGGGAAAAGCGGCCAGTTAGGCAAAAAAGGGCACTGCGGGTAAAATCCCGCCCTCTATTGTCGCCGCCCGCATCGCCGGGACGGGCCTGACCTCCCCGCTCATCCTGTACGCAGACGCCCGCGCCACCCTGGCCGCGCGCTGCCAACCACCACAATTTATGTCGTCCAATCTGCACCCCATGCTCAACGTGGCCATCAAGGCCGCACGCGCCGCCGGCGCCATCATCAACCGCGCGGCCCTGGACGTGGAATCGGTGCGGATCTCGCAAAAACAGATCAACGACTTCGTGACCGAAGTGGACCACGCGTCCGAAAAGATCATCATCGAGACGCTGCTGACGGCCTACCCCGGCCACGGCATCCTGGCTGAAGAATCGGGCACCGAATACGGCGCCAAGGATTCGGAGTTTGTCTGGATCATCGACCCGCTGGACGGCACCACCAACTTCATCCACGGTTTTCCCGTGTACTGCGTAAGCATCGCACTGGCCGTCAAAGGCAAGGTCGAGCAGGCCGTCATCTATGACCCCTCGCGCAACGACCTGTTCACGGCCACCAAGGGCCGGGGCGCCTACCTGAACGAGCGCCGCATCCGTGTGAGCAAGCGCACCCAGCTCAAGGACTGCCTGATCTCCACGGGTTTCCCCTTCCGCCCGGGCGACAATTTCAAGGCCTACATGAACATGATGGGCGACGTGATGCAACGCACGGCAGGCATCCGCCGCCCCGGCGCCGCCGCACTCGACCTGGCCTATGTGGCTGCGGGCTTCACCGATGGTTTCTTTGAAACCGGCCTGTCGATCTGGGACGTGGCCGCAGGCTCGCTGCTGGTGACCGAGGCCGGTGGCCTGGTGGGCAATTTCACGGGCGAGGCCGACTTCCTGGAACAACGCGAATGCCTGGCCGGCAGCCCGCGCATTTACGGCCAGCTGGTGCCCATCCTGGGCAAGTACAGCAAGTTTGCAAGCGCTGGCGACAAGGCGGCCGTGCGCCAGGCGGCTGCGGCAGACGCCCCCGAAGCCGACACCCCCCCAAAGGCAGAAGGCGCTGCGGACGCAGCCGAATCGGCCGCCCCCCAAGCAGACACCGCCAAGGGCGAAGACGCGCCGTTCTGATACGGGTTCGCGTTCGACTGCCCCATACCGTTCGGGCTGAGGTTCTATGGTTCAAGTCAAGCACTCTGAGCATGGTTTTGCA